>JAKSQU010000120.1 GCA_024403965.1 Ruminococcus sp. | reverse complement strand
TACAATGTTGATATAGTCAATTTACATATTATAAATAACATTGACACAGGAGAGAAATATGAGTGATAGATTAAAAATCGCAGGATACTGCCGTATTTCTGTTGATGAAGAACTCGACAGGGATAACACTTCCATCGAAAATCAGAAAGCCATAATTTCTGACTATATCAGCCGTACTTTCCCCGATTCTCAGCTTGATTTCTATGCTGACAGAGACCGTTCGGGTTATTCATTTGAACAGCGTGAGTCTTATCAGGAACTGCGCAAAAAAATGTTTCGCCACGAATATGACATACTTATTATAAAGGACTTCTCACGTTTTTCAAGAAGAACAAGCCGTGGTCTTGTTGAGCTTGAAGATCTGCGTGATATCGGTATGCGTATTATCTCTATCGGTGACGTTATCGACTTTCCTACAGCTGATGACTGGACTGCTATTCAGTTCCGTTTTCTCATAAACGAAATGCCTGTTACAGACACTTCAAAAAAGGTTAAGGCTGTAATAAAGCACAGACAGGAAGAAGGAAAATGGATTTGTGCTGTCCCCTACGGCTATGTCATTACAAACAGCAAACAAATGCAGTTTAAGGTTGATGAACCATCTGCTGAAATTGTCAGAAGCATTTTTCAGCTATACTGTGACGGATGGGGCTACAAGAAAATCGCAAACTATCTTACCGACAATCATATACCTACACCAAGAAAAGCAGAAGAACTCCGCAGAGAAGCCGAAGGTGAAGAAGTCAAGCCAAGAGCAAAGTCTGTATGGAGTATCGTTACAATAAGCACAATTCTGAGCAATGATTTCTATATCGGCACTCTCCGTCAGCATAAATACAGACGCAAAAAAATAAACGGCAGTGATGAAAAACTGCAGGAAACAGACCACATCGTTATAGCTAACAATCACGAGCCTATTGTTGATTACAAGATATTTTCAGTTGTTCAGGAACAAATGGAACTGCGCTCAAAATCCAACTATCGCGGCATCAAAAAGTACGACAACGTATACACGGGACATCTTTTCTGCGGTGACTGCGGAAGTCCGATGTTTTCCATGAGCCGTCCGGATTTACCGCCTGCATACCGCTGCGGTACTTATCATCAGCGTGGTATAAAAGGCTGTTCATCTCACCACACAAGAGTTGATGCACTTGACAATATTCTGAAAGATTTCATTCAGAAGGTTAAAGACAATTCAGAAAAAATGCTCGATCAGTTACAGGATTCAATTGACAAGGAACAAAAGGAAACGTCTTCAAGCAAAAACGTTATCGAAATGCTGAAAGAAAAAATTGAAGATGCTAAAACGGAATTGAAATTCATCAACCGTCAGCATATCAAAAATATTGAAAAGCACCCCGAACGTGAAGACATGCTCGAAGAAATTTATCAGGAACAGGTCGGTGACCTTACACTGCAGATTGAAGGTATGCGCAATCAGATACAGATTGCCGCCGACAAGCATAATGCTATTGTATCAATGAATCAAACAGCAAAAACAGTTATGGAAGTCTTTGACATTATCCTTAACAAAAAGGAACTCTCAAAGGCGGATATTGATTTCATTATTGAACGCATAAATGTTTACTCCGACCATATTGACATTAAGCTGAAACCCGATATTGACGAACTCCTTCGTACAGGTGTTCCGGATGAATTAAGAACTGAAACGGAGACCGCCGCTGTAAATTTTAATCAAGGCACTGAGAAAATTGAAAATGTCACCACAATCGCCCATATTACGACAAAAAAGGGCGATATTCTCAGTGTCAATGTTATCAGTGAAGGTGACCCGCTTGAAATATACACAAACAGCGAAGGTGAAGTTATATTCAAGAAATATTCGGCAATAAGTGAAATGAGCGAAAATGCAGTTTATGTAGCAGACATAATGTTCAAAATAGCCGGATGTCCTGTGCTTATTTTCGATAATGACCATGTTACTGCGTCTGCAGGTGTTCCGAAACGTGAATTTGCTGAAAGACGTGTTTCTTCTCAGCTTGAAGAACTTATGGAAAACAGAGCTCATTATTTCTGTGTAAAGGGTTCAACTATCGTTTTTCATGCCGCAGAAGGAACTGACCGCCCTTGTATTGCGGCTGTTCCTATTATCACTTCGGGCGACGTTTCGGGTGCTGTGGTTTTTCTCAGCTGTGAAAAACACAGTGAAGCTACTGAACTCCACAAAAGTCTTATAAATGCCGCCGCTCAGTTTCTTGCACGCAAAATTGAAGGATAATTAAGGCAATACCGCACAAAGATTGTGCAAAAGATACGCAGTCAGATTTTTCGTCAGAGTGCATAAAAGCGACGCAGTAATACTTTGTGTATTGCAAGGAGCGTTTGTGTGCTATGGAGGAAAATCTGCAAGTAGATTTTGTACAAAGCCGTTAGGTGTGCTTTGTGCGGTGTTGCCTTATGATAAAAAATGCCTGTTCCACGCAAAAGAACAGGCATTATTTATTATCTTTGACTTTTCGTCTGTACTTAAAATAAGCAGTAAAATTAGAAATCAGAACAAGTATTTCAAGAAGACCTGCCCAGTTTTTTATGCTAAGCTGATAAGCTAAAAATGCTATACTGTTGAATCCGCCTACAAGTCGCATTTTTTGCGGCGGCAGCCACCATATATTCAGCAGAGTGACACTTGATGTAACTGTAATCAGCACCGAAGAAAGTCCTTTGAATGTGAACAGCATGATTATAATATAAGCTGACTCAAATACAAGATACAGTATAATTTTCAGCGGTTTGCCGAATTTATCCGTATTTCGTTCCTTGATATTTGCAGTAAGCAGAAGTGTAAGAGATACAATCATGTTGTATGCACCCGTCAGCGAGCCTAAGCAGAAAAGACTGATAACTGTGAAGATTTTTGCAAATATGTCATATAAAAGCATATTCTTCTTTTCTTTCACAAATCTGCTGTAGCAGTAACAGGCATAATTTAAAGCCGTAAATATATATCCGAGTATTACCATTTTTTCTTTAAATTTTCATGACAAATGAATACCGGCAATATTTGCTATGGATAAAATAAGTCCCGTTATTCCCATAACAATTAATGCCAAGCCCCATTATTTAATATTTTTAGGCGGAACAAAAATTGCTATGAAAAGAGAAACTAAGAATAATCCCCAGTCAAGAACAATCGGTATGAGAATGAAATACCATTTTTCTTTCCACGCATCACCAAGAAGTGCTAAAACACCGACAGCGCCCAGAATACCGCCTATAATATATGCCGGTGAAGATTTGCATTTCTTTGAAAAAATGCGGTAATAATTATAGCCGATAATTGCTGTTCCCGGCAAACCAAAAATACAGAACACTACTATTCTTTCTATTATGCTCATATCATTCCCCTTATTCTTCTTCCGTATTCTCCATTTTGTCAACAAGTATCTCAATGATTACCTTATCAACACTCTGGTCTGTTACCTCTGATGCTGTTATGCGGAATACACCTTTTTCAGCAGTATCTCCTGCCTCCGGTATACATTCCATTACATCTGTTACCCAACCGCCTACTGTTGTGTAGTCGGTTGTTATCATGTCTTTGTCAAGGTCAAGCATTTCAAGCAAATCATTTATACTCATGTCGCCTGCAACCTCATATTTATTAGGTGCTATCACTGAAAGATTATCCACTACTTCGTCGTCTTCATCGTATATTTCACCGACAAGCTCCTCGATTATGTCTTCAAGTGTGATAATTCCCTTTGTTCCGCCATACTGGTCTGTTACAACCGCAAGATGTACCTTTGAACGCTGCATATCTCTCAGCGCCTCACTTATCAGCTTTGTATCAGCAATATGCGGCACTTCCTGTATTATGGTGCGGATATCGTTTCCGCCTTCCACAATCATTTTGAAAAACGCTTTATTTGTGATTATTCCGACTATATCGTCAAGACTTTTTTCATAGACAGGCATTCTTGAATACATTTCCGAACTGAATATTTCCTTGATTTCGCTGATTGTGGAATTTATATCTATTCCCACTACCTTTACTCTCGGAATAAGTATCTCACTTACATCTATTTCGTCAAATTCAAGCGCACTCTTTACAAGTTCACTTTCCTGTTCCTCGATTACACCCTGTTCCTCAATTTCGTCAATCATGTACTTGAGTTCGTCTTCTGTAACACTCGGTGCATCGTCACCCTTTGAAACAAGTGAAGACAATTTATTGAGTATCCACACAAGCGGTTTAAAAACTGAAACAAGTACTGATAAAGGCTGTGCAAAAAACAGTGCCATTTTTTCAGCGTTTTTCTTGGCATATGATTTTGGGATAACCTCTCCGAAAATAAGCACAAGCACTGTAATAACAACAGTTGAAATTGCCGCACCCTTTGAACCGAAAATGTCTACGAAAACTATTGTACTTACAGAAGATGTTGCAATATTTACTATATTGTTTCCGATAAGAACTGCTGTAAGCACCTCATCAAAGCTGTTTGCCAGTTTCAGTGCCTTTGCAGCTTTTTTGTTGCCCTGTGCCTCATAGTTTTTAAGACGCAGCTTGTTTACGCTTGAATACGCTGTTTCCGTACCTGAGAAAAGTGATGATAAAATCATCATAAATAAAACGAGAATTATTTGCCCTGAATGTGAACTGTCCATATGTTTCCTTTCAATTATAATTTAGTTTATTACAAAGATTATAGCATATATAGAACTGAAAATCAATAGTCATATTTTGCTTATTACACTGTTATAAAAAACTCCGGACATGATAAACGCAAATTTTTTCACCAATTCATTAAAAAATAGTTGTTTTCTCCACTTTTTATTCATTTTATGGGTTGAAAATACACCTGTTTCGATATATAATATTAACTGTAATGAAGTTACCCTCTCATTCATAAGTCCTCACGAATACTTTTCACGGATATCTTGCACACTGTCCTGAAAATGTAAGAGGCACATTTCCAGTTGTAATGGATAGCTTACAGCTGAAATGTAATAATTCTCGCTATCCTTGTCTTTTGTAAGAGGACAGTCAGAAAAGCGTACTCGTTTCGGGTGCGTTTTTTATTTTATGGAAAAATAACGGAGAGAACAATTTTTTAGTTCTCTCCGTTGTTTTCTATAAAACCACAATTTTGCATTAAAAAGCCGAGCAACAAAACGGGTGGAAACATGGGTGTGTCCGAATGTGTGT
>JAKSQU010000012.1 GCA_024403965.1 Ruminococcus sp. | reverse complement strand
ATCTTCTGTTAGAGTATGGATATTCAGCTGATGAGATTGAGGAAATGCTTATGGATTATGATGAACTTACCGAGGTGCTTAATGCGATTAAGGGATTTGATGATGATAATAGTTATTACAATTTATTATGTGAGGGGCTGTGTTAAGGAACAACTACAATCAGTGGTACGTTGAACACGAGTATACAATGAGTAATTGTGCCAAAAAGTATACTTTATGACACAGCTGAAAAACATTGAAAAAGCCGTTTCAAAAAGTGGTATTTTGACTTTTGAGACGTTCCGAAAGTCACCACCACTTTTTGAAACAGAATGGAGACATTATGAACAACAGAATCTACGGATACGCAAGAGTGTCTTCCCGTGAACAGAACGAAGACAGACAGTTTGAAGCATTATCAAAATTCGGTGTCCCTTCTGTAAATATTATCGTTGATAAATGTTCGGGCAAGGACACAGAACGTGAGGGGTATCAGTACCTTAAAAAACAGATACTCCGTTCGGGTGACACTCTCGTAATAAAGGAACTTGACCGACTCAGCCGCAATAAGGCTGACATTAAGCGTGAACTTGAAGAGTTCAAAGCGGCAGGAGTACGTGTTAAGATACTTGATATACCGACTACTCTCACAGATTTTCCACCAGAGCAAGTATGGGTAATGGATATGATAAATGCTATACTTATTGAAGTGCTTGGCAGCATTGCGGAAAATGAACGTAACAAAATTCGTTCCCGTCAGCGTGAGGGTATTGAAGCAGCCAAAAAGAAGAACGTCCGCTTTGGACGTCCCGTAAAGCCTTTACCTGACAACTGGCAGAAAGTAATGGCTGATGTTATTAACGGAGAAAAAAGACCTGTGGACGCTATGCATGAACTTAATATTTCACGATCGTGCTATTACAGACTATACAATAGAATTAAAAATTAAAAAACAGCCTTTCTCTTGCGAGTGGAAGGCTGTGAAAAAAAGTTTGCGTGAAAAAAGTGGTAAAAGTGGTAAAATCACTTATTTTAAAAGTTTATCTTTCAGCTTAATGATATACTCCTCATATCCTTTGGCATGTTCTTTACTAATTAATACTATTCCTTCAAATTTGACTTCATCAATTATAAACATCACATTAGACAGCCTGATCATACATTCAAAAGTCTCCTGTAATTCATGGTTATCTAAATAATATCTGCGTAAATTTATATTTTCTTTAAGGAACTTTTGGTACACTTCATTTATTTCTTTTCTCCATTTTTCCAACTGCTCCTGTGTAAAAGTGTTTAACGAAACATTATACTTATATTCAGCAATCTTATCTGAAATCTCTTTAAACAAACTAAACAGATTATTTATCGATTCATTTATGTCTTGTTTGCTATCGCCATGATTAATACCTATTTTCTCTTCGCTCTTTAACGAACTTCCTTCAGAACAAGAATCAATGACTATATCTGACAATTTTTCTATCGGTTCATAACCTAACTGCTCACCACACAAATTATACAGAATTAATGCTATTTTCTCAAACAAGTTATCAGTTGTAACATCCGATGATAATTTTGTGATGTTCTTGCAGACAGCTTCTTTTATCGGTACCTTGGTAATGCGACCTTTCAAAAATTCAATAAATTTATCAAAATCTGGTTGCGCATAAAGTCTTTTTGCAATCTCAACGAATTGTCTTCTCCCAGAATGTGCACGTTTGACATAGCTATCATACTTAGCACCTGTACAGCTGTTTAAATAATCAATTGTCTCCTCATTGCTTGTAAAGTTCACAAACAATGTTTTGGCGAACTTTCCATTTGATTTTTCAAGTTTTACATCTGACAGCGCCTTAATCAGATCGTATAATATCACTAAAATCATCCTCCATTTCTTATGCTATAACAGACAAATGTCACAAATTTGTATTGTTCGTCAATGTTCCCCGTTGTTCTCGAATTTTCTATTGTTGTTCGTTTTTGTCTGTGCTAAGATTATATTGCAAGCTTGCAAAAGATGAGGAAAAACTGAGAATGACAAAACCTTAGCTCCCTCCTCATATAAAAATATCCGAAGGCGGTCACGCTTTCAAGACATAACCGCCTTCAAAGGGGGTAGATTCTTGACAATTAAAAAAATAAACGAAATGCTCAAGTTGATTCACAAAATCAAGATTGAGGATCTCGACAATGCTGCTGACGAAATCGTTAACGGTGTCGTAAACCGAAGAATTCTGTTCTTCGATAACCGCAATCCGATAATACGTTTTCCTCTGTTCTATCAGAGAGCAAAAGTGGATGATGCCGAAGCACTTATCTTTAATCTGCTCGACGCGAAGTCTCAAATGACGGTTCAGAACAAGCATATCAAGGAGGCGATAAAACGACTCTGCTATATGCCGAAACTTCAGATTGATTTATCTGAGGAATTCTGGAAAAATCAGATGCTCGTCAACCTTGCGCATGGTGTTTACGATATTCAAAAGCAGGAAATTATTCCTAAAAGTGAATCGGATATATTCGATTATTTTATCAACATTCGATATATTCCGAAATGTACTTTGGATGATGCTCCTGTTTTCAAGAAATACGTAGAATCCAGCGTAGGAATGGAGCAGTTTGATTGTCTTATGAGAGTTCTCGGCTACTGCATCAGCAGTCTGACTAAAGGCAGAAAAGCTTTTGTCTTCTATGGTGTAGGCAGAACAGGAAAAAGTACAATCCTAAATGTTCTTGAATCGGTAATGGGTGGTGGGCTTGTATCTCATGAGCCTTTTCACACTATGTCAGGCGAACGAGCAAAGGCTCACTACGAAGGCAAGCGTGTCAACATCAGCAGAGAAACGAGTACAAAGCCGAATCGAAACGAGGAGAGTTTCAAATCGTTAATCAGCTGTGAGTTTACAACAGGCAGTGAAAAGTTTGAAAAGCAACGTGATTTCGTTGCTACACTCAGCTTTGTATTTGCAGGAAATACCGACGTGGATTTCACTTTTATGGACGATGCAATACTCGACAGGCTTGTCTATCTCATCTTCAACAGATCAATTCCTGAGGAAGATATTGACCTTGAGCTCGAGTCAAAATTGATAGCCGAAAAAGATGTGATTTTTTCGATGGCTCTCGATAGTCTGAAAGGGCTGATTGAGGACAAGTACAACTTTAGGATGTCGGCTTTAGCCGAAGAGCACATCAGACACCGCAGATTTTTGATTCACAGCGCGGAAAGCTTTATCAAGGAAAAATGCTTTCTCTCAGAAGGAGGAAAGGTTTCCAAGGTTGCGCTTTTCGATGCGTACACAGATTTCTGCAAGGCTAATGCTCTGAAGCCGGATGGCCGCAACACATTTTACGACAAGGTGAGAAATTTCAGCTCATCCATAACAGATGGCAGAGCTCCCGATAATGCCGGCAACAGCGTACAGGGATTCCATGGGATTTCCCTTGCATTTCTCAAAGACAAAGGTTCTGATGAGTAATCAGACCGAAAGAATCTGTTTCTCAGGGCATTGTGCCCTGGGAGACAGTGCATTAACAATCCATACAATCGTGTGGGAATAAGCAAATCATGCGGCTGCAACTCTTACAGGTTTAGCAGTTGTGTGCACATGGAAATAAAGGAGTGTACTACTATGAAAACAAAAAAAGGTACAGAGGTTAAGGTTCGCCTTACACCGGACGAAAAAGAAAAGCTAAGCAGTCTTTCAGCTGACGCAGGTATGAGCATGAGCGATTACATACGTTCTTGCTTGTATAGTGAAAACAAAATCATTCTCTTATCTGAGGGGGCTGAGATTGCAAAAAATCTTTTCCTGATTCACAATGACCTTGCGTGTTTTCGCAGCAGCGGCAATATTCAGTCTGAATCTGTTACCGCTTTGACCAAAACAATGGAGAATCTATCGTCAAAAATCAACTCACTTGTCGACAGATTGTCCGACATTCACTCTAACTTCGAGGAGGGTAACGAAAATGAATAACATAAAAATCAGTTCAGCTGTTCTTAAGTTCATAAACGGCTCGAATAATACTCGTACATACTTACAAGGGATGTACGAGTACATCACTGACGATGTAAAAACCGAAGGCGGCAAACTTGTTGCAACACATGGATGTTCTACGTCTCATCCATTGCAGGATATATTCTCTGCCAAGAAACTTCACAACAAAACTCACGGCAAGCAAGGGGAACACTTTGTTCTTTCCCTTCCGCCAAGATGTTCTGAAAGAGAACCTCTGAAATTTCTTAGCACTGTGACCGAGATTGTTCGCACAGTTTATCCCGAATTCATGTCGGTAATTGCTGTGCACACAGACAGTAAAGCACTGCATGCTCATGTTCTGATTAACTCAGTGAATTCAGTGACAGGGCACAAGTTTTCACAAAGTCCGTTGGATTTGAACCGTGTCAAGCAAAAGACAAACGGCATACTCAAAAAACACGGCTTTGAGATTATCGAGGCAAGTGTAAATGATTTTGTTGATAGCACTGATTATTCACAAACTGAGGACTTCAGTTTCCTTGAACTTGACGAATCACAGTTCATATCTGAGGCTGCCTTAAATCATATTTCAGAAGAAACTGCGGCGATTGAATTCGGAAGTTACTTCAATCCAATCAATCTCCCGGTCAGCTTAAAATCTCTCAGACGCAGTACCATGCTGTCTGACATGCCAAAAAGCGATGATAACTTTGCAGTAAAGCAATTATTGGGAGGTAACAATATGAGCAACTCAAACATTACAGACACACAGCAGGTACAGAATGCTGTAAACGTACCTGTTAACACAGCGGCTGGCTATAGACCTGATGCACATCAGGCACAGGAAGTTCCTGTATCAGAAGTATCAGTTGAATCTGTTCCCACAACAGCAGTACCTGTTAACAATTACCCAAATACAACGCTTGTGACAGGTCCGACATTCCGTATTCATGGAAATGAAAATTCGGATTTGTCGGGTTTGAACGAACTTGTAACACAAACAATGTCATATGCGCAGGAGCATCAGCGTGAAAATGCAAACCTTGCACTTGCAATGCAGCAGCATGGACAGCAAACCGGTTTCCCATCAAATGTTGCGTTGTTTGCGGGACCTATTTTTGACATTAATCTGATGTAACAGATTCTGCGTGTTGATCTTGTGGTGTGCCGTAAACGGCACACCCTCAATAATATTATACCCACAAGCATCAGAAAAGTCAATACAACACCGCAATCCACCGCATTATCCCCCTAAAACTCGCATAAATATTAATGAAAGGAGCCAAAGTCATGAAAGAAAAATTACACACCAAAAGCAGTTTCAAATCATCTGACGTTGAACATCTGAAAAAGATTGTAACTGAAAAGATTGAAAAGATTGTAAACAGACAGGCTAAAAAGGTTAGCTGATAAAATTCAGAAACGGAGGTGAAGGTTAGTGCCGAAAGTCGCAATATACTGTCGTTTGTCAATCGAAGACCAGAATAAATCTGAGAACGATTCAAGCGCAAGTATTCAGAATCAGACAAATATGCTCAGACTCTACTGTCATGAGAGAAACTGGGATATTTTTGATATTTACGTTGACGACGGATACAGCGGTACTGACCGCTCACGTCCAGAATTCAACCGTATGCTGTGCGATTGTGAAAATGGCTATATCAATATAGTTCTATGCAAAGACCAGTCACGTTTTTCCCGTGACACAGTTGTTATCGAGCAGTACATAAATGATAAGTTTATCGAATGGGGAATACGTTTTATCGGTGTTGCCGACAATGCTGATACTGAAAGTGAAAGCTACGGCACTATGCGTCTTTTCACAAGTGCTTACAATGAAATGTACGTCAAGGACATTTCAGCTAAAATTCGCCGTACTCTCGCTTACAAGCGTGAACAGGGACAGTTTATAGGTTCATTTGCGCCGTACGGTTATAAGATAGATTCAAATGACAAGCACCACCTTGTTATTGATGAAGAAACTGCTCCTGTTGTGAAAAGGGTTTTCGAGCTTTATGCACAGGGTTCGGGCTACAGAGCTATTGTCCGTGAGCTTAACGATAAAGGCATACTTAGTCCGTCGGCTTACAAGCAGAAAACAGGTTCAAAGTATGTCAACTGCAATGCAGATTCAAGCAACTCAAAAGGTCTGTGGACACAATCAACAATTGCGCATATACTGGCGAATGAAATGTACACAGGCACTCTTGTACAGGGTAAATCTCATCATATCAGCTATAAAAATAAAAAGCGCAAAAAGGTTGACAGAGAAAACTGGATTCGTATACCCGATACACATGAGCCGATTATTGATGCTGAAACATGGTCACGCTGTCAGGAAAGACTTAAAAGTCACGCAAGAGTCGGAAAACGTTCAAGCGAACTTTCTCCCCTTTCGGGCAAGGTTAAATGTGCAGTATGCGGACGTCCTATGAAAAGAAACGTTTACTACAATAAGTCACGGACAATCAAGTATTACGGATTGCAGTGTGCTACATACAAAACAGGTGCTATGAACTGCACGAACAAATCAGCCATAAGCGGACTTGTCCTTGAACAGAAAATTCTCGATGAACTGAACGCAATTGTTGCGCAGTACTGTCAGTCGGACAAAATTGAGTTTTCGGACATTTACAGTGAGCAGATTAAAGCACTTGAATCCGAACTTGCAAGACTTAATGAATGTCATAAGTCTGCTGAAAATCGTCTTGTGAGTATGTACAAGGATAAGCTTGACGGCATTATTTCTGATAAGGACTATGCACTTTTCAGAGATAATCTCAGCAGCGAAGAACAGGCACTTTCTCAAAGAATTGCTGAAACAGACAGGCTTTTGACCGAATGCCGTGAACGTGCAGTAAACGCAAAGGAACAACAGGCTGTAATCGAGAAATACACTCACTTTGACAGGCTTGACCGAACTGTTGCCGATGAGTTCATTGAACAAATTGAAATCGGCACAACAGATGAAAATGGTCAGCGTGAAATACATATACACTGGAAATTGTAATTGTACGCCCTTATGGGCGGATACAATAAAATGCTCAGGATTCTCCTGAGCATTTTCATTTATACAGACTATGTTTAAGTTTCTTCCCCATGCCCTGCATCGAGAATAATCACAGGCTTTTCGTCGGTAAATTCCTGTAATGATACAGGAATTACATCATCTCCATAGCTTTTGCTTATTCCCGAAAGTGCTGTCATTGTAAGGAGTGTACAGCCTGTTACTATTGCTCCGCATATTATTTTTCTATTCACCTTTCGCATAATATCAGCTCCTTGTTTTTGTTGGGTATTTTAGTTTATTCGGAAGTTATATTTTGTATGCATTAATTATTGTTTCGTCGTCTTAACCGCCATGCCATCCCCACGAATACAATCAACCCCAACCACAAAACCACACTGAAATCATCTGCTGTATGCGGTGAATCGACTTTATCATACTTTGATGAAACAGCAGTTGATGTTACAGTTATATCTGCTGATTCGGTCTGCTTTAAATCAACGTCATAATGCTTTATAATTCCGTTTTCAGCCTTCATCAGATCATATGAATATGAACTGCCGTTAATTTTGATAAAACTGAAATTTCCGTCAGCACAGCCTATTTCATTTGAAATATATCCCGAATGTGCATAGGTGAATTTCAGAATATCCGAAACAGTTGCCCTGTTATCAAATGAATGTGTGCTTACAAGCGTGTCTCCGTTTGTAAGAAACATTTCAGTTTCTTTTCTTGAATGATTATGTCCGAAAAGATAAAGAATATTCATACCGTAATTTTCGGCATAGCTGTTCAGAATTTCCGCAAGTTTATCGGAATTGTCTATATTATAGGCACTGCCGCCGCCCCACTGCGTTACATTTTCGGAATTCGGATTTATGCTTTCTGGCTGTATGCCTACAGCGTGAAGACCAGAATGTGCTGAAAATACTATCAGTTCACCATTGTAATGCTTTGCAGTTTCATCAAGAAAACTCTTTACTCTGCTGATAACCCTGTCATAATTATAATACCAGTTCCCTTCTGTGTATTCATCAGCAGAACTGAAATTCAGACCATAGACTATTAAATCAGAACTGTTTTTACTGCTTTTTCCATTGATGAATACTTCATCTGAACTGCCGTTGAAGATTACTCCGTTATAATTATCGAATTCCTTATCAGCACCAAGCACAGCATTCTGCGACATTTTCACAGCCGCACTGCTGTTGTCATGGTTGCCTGCAACAAATACTGCGTCAATACCGCCGAACTGTGAAACAAGTCTCGGATAATACCATTCCATAACTCTGTCATAGTCTCCCGACGGACCATTCACCCAATCTCCTGTGCATATGATTAACGACGGAATACAGCCGTTATTCTCATTCATTACAGTTTCAACTGCTTTACCAATCATAGTGAATTCTTCATGTAAATCTGAAAATGTTATAAAGGAATTTTCCATTACTCCGTTAGTTATAATGAAAGACGCTGACGCAGATGTTTCTCTGTAATGAGTATTTTCAGCGTCATGTCCTTCAACAAGGCATTTTATCTGATGAACTCCCACAGGCTGATTTTCCAGTGAATACGCTGTGAAATCAAGAGAATCCGTTCTGAATATTTCATCATCAACGTACCATGAAACAGAATCAACCACTACATTTTCACTTACTTCAACTGAATATGAAGGTGCAGAATATCCGCTGTCAGCAATGACATATCCTTCTGAAACAGGCTGTTTTGTAATACATACACCAAGTCGCTGACCATGAGTATATATATTCACTTTATCAGCAAGATAAATATCAGACGTACACCCTAAACCTGTTCTGCTTTCCGAATCAAGCGTAACGTAGTACTTTTCATTATCTGCATAATAGCAAAGAAAACCGTCTTCATAACTCCATACAGAATCCGAACTGATATAGCTTGACCATTTC
Source organism: Ruminococcus sp. (assembly GCA_024403965.1). Classification (GTDB taxonomy): domain Bacteria; phylum Bacillota; class Clostridia; order Oscillospirales; family Ruminococcaceae; genus Ruminococcus. The sequence goes on along the minus strand of JAKSQU010000012.1, from coordinate 14,081 downwards.
ATATCGGTTTCATTGCCGTAACACATAAGATAATTGAAGTTACTGCTTAATGCTGTATGCGGTGCAGTTGTACTTGTGGTATTTGTTCTGCGTTCATAATTCCATACACAGCTTTCAGAATCATCAGCTTTGTTAGTCAGCAGACTTTCTGTGCCGTCGTCATTCACAACAGCAATAAGATAAGGCTTATCCTTTTCAAAATAGTTTACCTTGTACCATTCCCTGTCATTTAAAGTAATTACACCGTCTTCATTGTAAAACGGTTCGGAAAGCACAAGCCTTTCAGCCGCATTAACCGAAAAACTGCTCATATACGGAAATGAAAACATTGTTATTATGAGTATGCAGAAAGCTGTATACAGTTTTCTTTTCATCCGATTACCCCACAATAACCTTTGCAGTAATATTCCTGTCAGATTCAGAAAGTTCAGCACTGCTGTTCATATTTATAACAGGTTCACCGCTTCCGTTGAAGATTACACGTTTGATTCTTGCGTGTCTGCACGGGTCATACAAAGGGTCTGCGTTATATGTTCCGCAGTTTTTTGATGAATGTGAATTCGGTCTTGCATGATAAACTATGAGTAAATCTCCGTTTTCATCGGTAACAAAGCTGTTGTGTCCGGGTCCCGATTCTCCGTTTAAATCTGCTGTTGAAAGAACAGGCTTATTGAGTTTTTTCCAGTTTCTGGTATTCATTAAATCAGAATTTATATCCGCTTCAAGTCTGCCTACGCAGTACTCAGAACCTGTTCCCGATGCAGAGAAGAAAACATATACCTTGCTGTCGGTTTTCAGCACAGCCGCACCTTCGTTTACTCTGTTGTTTACAAGCTCCCAGTTGTATTCGGGTTTTGTGAGAAGAATCGGAGATGAGATTAATTTCCACGGCTCTGACGGGTCAATTTCTGCCATGAAAAGTGATGAATCTCCCTTGATTTCCGCCCATATCACATAGTGTCTGCCGTTGTTTTCAAAGTATGTCATATCAAGTGAAAAGCTTCTGAACGACTCAGTATCACCGTATGATGCCTGCATTTGTCCGCATTCCTTCCAGTTTCCTGTATAAGGGTCTCCGTCACAGCTTAATACATACGGACGTATTGCCCATATATTCTCACTTGAGCCTGCGGCAAAGAAAATATACCATTTACCGCCGATTTTATGCATTTCGGGTGCCCATATATGCTTTGAAAGTATACCGCTGTCATGTGCTTTCCATATAGTTTTTTCTTCTGCGTCAGCAAGTCCCGAAACAGTACTGCTTCTTCGGAGAACAATTCTGTCATATCCCCTGTCCACACTTCCGTATGCAGGATATGACGCTGTGAAATAGTAATATCCGTCTTCGCCGTCAACAATGTAAGGGTCAGCACGTTCTTCTATAAAAGTTTCTTTGTAGGTATCCCCTGTTGATTTTACATTTCCCCTTACATAGTATGTTCCGGGAACTGATGTATTTATGCTGTCAAGGTCTGCCCTGTTCCAGTTTACAGAAAAATCAGCAGAACCGCCGTCTGTATAAAGTGCAGTAACCTTTTCGGGCAATACAGCTCTTTCACCGCTGTTTACATTTACCGTAACAGGCTTGACTGCATAGTTGTAGTTAGTGAGATTATCCGAAGGATAGGCATTAATCAGTGCATTGTACTGATCTGAATTTATCGGAATAACATAGCCGTGACGTGGTGTAAAGTTAAAGCTGTAGCTGCTGCGGTTAATTGTTGTGAAATTTTCAAGGTCTGTGGTTTCCTGCATTACATAGTATCCGTCACCATATGCGTCAGACATCATAAGCCACTTATCAGTTCCGATAAGTCTGTAAATGTTAGGACCTTCAACACCGATACTGCCTTCTGAAACCTGTTTTATTTCAGTGTACGGACCATTAGCGTGTTCGGATTCGGCAAGGTAAATACGCTTGTTTGTTTCGTTTTTGTAGTACATATAGTACTTTCCGTTTTCGTAAATAATATCGGAGTCAATTGCGTCATTGCCGTTTTTCGGAGCAAAAAGCAGAGTCGGGTCAGTATCGAGCTTTTTAAGGTCTTTACTGTATGCATAGTACATTATTGTTCTTGAATCAATTCCGGGAACACGAGCCGCAAAGTAAATCATATAGGATTCCTTTTCAAAATCGTAAATTGCCTGTGGTGCCCACGCTCTGTCTGCGCCTGTCATTGAAGGATACTTATTTGCAATTTCGATAATTGTATCGTCAAACCAGTGAACAAGGTCGGTGGATTTAGCAGAAACAAAATTTCTGTTACTGCTCCATCCGAGAGAAGACTTCATATCAGTTGCAAGAAGATGATAAAGACCGTCTTCACCCTTGAAAATATAAGGGTCACGGATACATTCAGTTCCTGCAGAAGATTTCCATACTGCATTGCCGTTGTTGAGAGCCTTGAAGTTGTAACCGTCAAGACTTACTGCATAGGAAAGACGTTCCTGTTCGGGAGCATTTCCAAGAAAATACGCAAAAAGGTACGCAGTATCGGGCTTTTCAAACGGTACAACACAGTAAGCGTCACTGAAAGAGTCTCTGCCGAGAAGATAATCAGTAAGCAGAGCGAAGTCCTTTGCATTATTCAAGCCGTCAGAATTTATGTCAGCAATAACCGCAGAAACATCGTCAAAGCCGTTTGCAAGACCTTTTGCAAGGAGAATTCTGTCAGCAGCATTAAGCACTTTGTCATGGTTAAGGTCTCCCCTTATAAAGCTGTAGCTGCTGCCGACAGGACGAATGTAGAATTTCTGACCTTCACCGCCCCAGTAGTCCCACTGGTCGATATTTGCACCGTTTTCGTGGCTGATATCGTAAACATCAAGAGCAGTATTTCCCGAACATTCAGCAGTAATATAGTAAGCGTCGTCGGTTCTGTGGAGAATAAAATGCTGTGACGGATTTGCTTTGTATTCGGATAAATAAATGTTGTTTCCGTTATCGGAATTACCGTTTTCGACGGTAAGAGCGAGTGAATTGTCATCGGCGGAAAGAATAGCGCATGAACCATTGCCTGTGGTGACAATCTTCCATTTCTGCGAATTTCCGTCAAGCTTTTCCCACTGGTGAACATTTCCGCTTTTGTCAGCAGTAATGAATTTTCCGCTTAGTCTTACCATAATGGTGTATTCTTCACCACTGATAATCTCCTTGTAAGAGTCAGCATAGTCCACGGAAATATCACTGCTTTTTTCCGCACTGAATACAGCAGAATTTACAGAAAATCCGACAGTACAAAGCAATGCCGACATGAAAGTCAAGGCTGTTTTCTTTTTCATAATATCAGCTCCTTTATTTTTAAATCATAGAATAGTAAAAGATAATTTTATTATAGCATTGAGAAGAATTTGTGTCAATGAAATTGTTGTGGCAATACTGCACAAAGCATGCCTGACAGCTTTGTACAAAAACTACTTGCAATACACAAAGCATTCCTGCGTCGTTTTTATGCACTCTGACAAAAAAATTTACTTCGCAATACTCACACATTAATTATGCGGTATTGCCTTAAATAATATATTGTACTCTTAATTATATTCACCTTTCGCATAAAATACTCAAAACTTAATAGGCAAAGCAACAAGTAACACAATCATTATATTTTTGCATTCAAATATCACAACTTCGGCTATAATAATCAAAATTCATTGACAAATTATTAATAAAATGTTATAATTACATATATTCAATTTATTGAAAAAGGGTGATATTATGAAAAAATTTGGAAAAACAATTTCTGCGGCTCTTGCATTAAGCATGATGCTTACTTCTTCACAGCTTGTAAATCCTTTTACAGCTGATGCCGCAGTTTCTGTCAGCATATCTCCTTACGACAAGTATGAGATTAATGACGGAAAATTTCAGGGATGGGGTACATCTCTTTGCTGGTGGGCAAATCGTGTAGGTTATTCAGACAGCCTTGCACAGAAAACTGCCGACGCTTTTTATGGTGATGACGGTCTCCGCCTTAACATTGCACGTTTCAATATCGGCGGCGGCGATGACCCGTCTCATACGCACATCACAAGAACAGACTCAAATATGCCGGGATATACAAAATATTCAAACGGCACTGTTACTTATGACTGGTCTGCTGACTCAAATCAGAGAAATGTTCTTCAGAGAGCAATTAAAGCCGCAGGCGATGACATGATTGTTGAAATGTTCTCAAATTCTCCGCCTTACTATATGTGTAAAAGCGGATGCAGTACGGGCGGAAAAGACCCGAATGCCAACAATCTCAAAGACGATTACTATGATGATTTTGCTGAATACCTTGCAGAAGTAACCTATCACTACGAAAAGGAATGGGGTATAGATGTTCAGAGTATTACTGCTGTAAATGAACCGTATACTAATTTCTGGGGCGCTTACAGTGCTAAACAGGAAGGCTGTCACTTTGACCAGGGTACATCTGAATCTACTGTTATCGTGGAACTGCAGAAATCTCTTGCTAAGCGCGGACTTAATGACATAATCATTTCCGGTACTGACGAAACTTCTATCGACACTCAGATTACTTCATTCAACAAGCTTTCAGATGCCGCTAAAAAGGCTGTAGGACGTATTGATACTCACACATACGGCGGCAGTAACCGTTCAGGTCTTAAGGATACTGCAATTGCCAACGGCAAAAATCTCTGGATGAGTGAAGTTGACAGCGGTTCAACCGCAGGCAGTAACAACGGCGAAATGGGTGCCGCATTATGGCTTGCTGAACGTATTGCAGGTGACTGCAATGGTCTTAACTGTTCAGCATGGGTACTCTGGCAGGTTATCGACAACCATATTTCTTCTGTCGGCTACAACGGAAACAAGGACAAGGGTATGGTCAATCTCAACGGCGGTTACTGGGGTGTTGCTGTGGCTGACCATGATAAAGACAATATTATTCTCACTAAAAAATACTATGCTTTCGGTCAGTATACACGCTACATCAGACCGGGTATGACAATGCTGAAATGTTCTGGAAATACTGTTTCTGCATATGACGAAAAGAACAATCAGCTTGTAATTGTTGCTTACAACAAGAATGGTTCAGCGTCTGACTATTCATTCGACCTTTCAGAATTTGCGTCTGTCGGAAATTCGGCAAAGATTATCAGAACAAGCAATTCTGAAAGCTGGAAGGACTGCGGAACTGCTGATATTTCGGGCAATTCACTTAAGGTTTCACTCCCTGCAAATTCAGTTTCAACATTCATTATAGACAATGTTGAATCAGATGGTCTTCCAGAAAACAGAATTGACCTTAGCAATGCAGTTTTAAGCGGAAGTGACTCATGGAAAAGTGATTCAGCAACTTCATTCAGCAAGGTTTTTGACGGCAAAAACAATACATACTTTGACGGTCTCGGCGGTGGATGGGTACAGGCAGATTTAGGCGAAATGTACGATATATCTGCAATAAGCTATTGTCCGAGAAGCGGATATGAATACCGTATGGCTGATGGTATTTTTGAGTTTTCAGCAGACGGCAAGGAATGGACAAAGGCTTATACAGTATCTGCTGTGCCGAGCTACGGCACACACTATGCAACACGTCTGCTTGCTGAAAAGGCAAGATATGTACGTTACAGAGTTCCTGACGGTGCACCGAAAAACGACATGAACAAAGACAGCACATACTGCTGTAATATTGCGGAAATCGGACTTTACGGTTTACCGAGTTCAATGGGAAATCTGAATAAAATCACACCTGTTTCAGTTTCGGGAAGTGCATCATGGCATGATACTGAAAGCACAGCTTGTGACAAGGCTTTTGACGGAAATACAGAAACATATTTCGACGGTGTAAACGGCGGTTATATCACAGCTGACCTTGGCGGTATTTACGATATTGACCATATAGCATACTGTCCGAGAAAAGGCTATGAATACAGAATGACAGACGGATTTATTTCAGTTTCATCTGACGGTACAAACTGGAAAAAGATTCTTACAGTAACTGACAAGCCGTCATATTCAATGAACTTTACAGACTTCAGCGATTCACCGATAAGCGCAAGATATGTAAGATACGAAGTACCCGAAGGTGCGCCGACAAACAGCGTAAATGCTGACAACGTTTACAACTGCAACATTGCTGAGCTTGCTGTTTACGGCACTGTCGGAAAGGCACAGTATGACGTAAATGCAGACGGCATTTTCAGTATTGATGATGTTATCGCATTACAGGATTACATTCTCGGAAGAACTTCAAAACTCGCTGATTCCGTTTCAGCAGACGCTGACGGAAATGGTATTATTGATGTACTTGACCTTGTGATTCTGAAGAAAAACGCAAACTAAAGGAAAACAAAAATGAAACTTGACGGATTCGGATTACTCGTAAATGATATGCCGACAATGGTACGTTTTTACAGAGATGTGCTCGGCTTTGAAATTAAAGAAAACGAAAATGCTGAAAATGTTTATCTTATAAAAGACGGTACTCTTTTCATGCTTTACGAAAGAAAGAATTTCGAGAAGATGACAGGCAGAAAATATGAGTACATTAAAGGTCTGAACGGACATTTTGAAATTGCTCTTTATGTAGATACCTTCGGCGAAGTTGACAAAGCCTATAACGATGCAGTTTCAAAGGGCGCAGTTTCAGTTCTTCCGCCCGAAAATGAACCGTGGGGACAGCGTACATGTTACATTGCTGACCCCGAAGGAAATCTCATTGAAATAGGCTCGTTTGACAGACCTTTTGAAAGCAGAAACGATTTTAACGGTGTACAATAAAAAACGGAGAGAACAGCTTTATGAGTTGTTCTCTCCATTTTTTTATCTTAACGAAACAAGTATGCAAACCATTCCCACAATCGAGCATACAAGCAGAATAACACCGCCTGTTTTACCGATTGTTACGCCTTTTTTCACTGAAATCAAAACTGCTGCTGCAATTACAAGCAGTGAACCTAAACCGATAAGTTTTGTAAGTGCTGTCTGTATGTAATTGATTTCAATACAGTATTCGGATGATACCACATTCGACGCACTATCCATAGGATTATTGAAAAGCTCTTTTAAATTGCCGTAAAGTGCATCTCTTACCTTATAATCACCTACTCGCTTTTCAAGTCCCTTTATCTTTATTGAAGTACCCGAAACATCGGCTGAAACTTCGGGAATATTATTCTTTTCCATCCACTTTTTAGGTGCATGAATTACATAAAAATCTTCTTCATTTGTATCAATTGCAAGATAATAATGGTCTTTTCCTGTAGGGATAATTCCGTTTATTGAATGTTCAACTTCAAGTATTTCCATAGCACAGCATATTTCGGGCTGTTTTATGTCTTTCTTGTTCACAAGGTCGGATACTCCTGTAAATCCAAGGTATCCTGCAAAAATCAGCAGTACAATAATTCCTAAAATCTTCTTCATTTTTTCCAAAACTCCTTATAAATATTTGTCGGGAACATTATATCCAAGCTGTCTGAGTGTTTCGGCATAACTTCTGTCACGCAGTCTGTCTTCCGACTCATTTTTCAGACGTTCAAGCTTTTTCGCCTTTAAGCCTGTTTTTATCAGAATAATATCGGCAATACTCTTAATGACGAAAATTAATCCGACTACAGCAAGTGCCGTCGGCATTAAAAACTGCATTTCTTTCGGTACACCAAGCTGTGTTCTGCCGAACAGAACTATTCCCCTGTAAAGAATAAATGCGCCAAGGGCAAGCACAAGCACATTTCCGCCGACAGACATACTTGACGGCTGTATACCGTCTACTGCAATTTCGCAGTAACGTGGGTCAGCATACATTTGTCCGCATTTTTTACAGGTTTTAACAGGACTTCCGTAGCGTTTTTCTGCGTTTTTTTCATATGAAAGCAGTTTTTTTCCGCATCCCGAACACATAAGAGTATACACAGATATCTCTCCCTTATATAATGATATGATTATTATACATCATTTGTCGGTTTATGTCAACGCATTCAGCATTTTGCAAACATTAAGTATTTAACGATAAACATTAAATAATTATCGTGCAAAATTCACAGCAAAACACCAAATAATTACACATCAATATGTGTAAACATACAATATTTAATGATAAACATTAAAAAACAGTTGACTTTCATTAAATTTCGTGGTATGATGTAATCACAACAGAGGCGCACCTGAAAAACAAAAACAAAATCTAAAACAAAAATGATTATTTGGAGGTAATCACTATGAAAAACGCAAACATCAAAAAAATCAACACACTCGGCAAAATCGGTAAAATCCTTACAGCTGTCACAATCGCAATAAGCATTGCCGGTATCATTCTCTCAGTTATATGCTGTATAGCTTTCACAAAGTTCCCTACTGACTTAATCGAGGCTGATGTAAACGGCTCGGGCACAATCGGTTTCAAGATTGACGAAGATGGTGGAAAGCCTATAATCCGTATCGGCAAAACTCAGTTATTCGGCATTGAAACCATGAACAACGGCGAAGATGTTCTTGAAGAAATCAACGTTGACGAACAATTCGGTGACCTTAACGTTAAAATGATTTTAAACAAGGATGAACAGAAATCAACTGCTGACAAGGAAGTTTACAACACAGAACTCAACATAAACGGAAAAAGCGGTTTTACTGTAAATGCTATAGTTATTGCTCTTGCATGTTTCTTATTTATTACATTAATCTGCTTTACAATTGCAATGTTCTTCCTTAAAAAGCTCTGCAATGCACTTGAAAAATGCGAATCACCATTTGAAGAAAACGTTGTAAAGAAAATCAAGGCATTTGCATTCTCACTTATTCCATGGGGAATTGCAGGTATCGGTTTAGGCGGTATCAGTGCAGTAGGCGTTGCTGTAATCGTAATTGTAGTTATTCTTTTCTCAGCAATTTTCAACTATGGTGCAGAGTTACAGAAGGAATCAGACGAAACATTATAAGGGGGGATTTATATGTCGATTATTCTCAGACTTGACAGAGTTATGGCTGACCGCAAAATAAGTCTTAATGATTTAAGTGACAAAGTAGGAGTAAGCAATGTTAATCTTTCCAAGCTGAAAACAGGCAAGGTAAGTGCAGTTCGTTTCTCAACGCTCAATGCAATATGCAAAGCACTAAGCTGTCAGCCTGGTGACCTTCTCGAATTTATTGATGATGATAAGGAAATTTAGATAATAAATAAATACTTGCAGTGTAGGGGCGGACCCGTGTGTCCGCCCGAATTTTTTATAGTAACCAGACGGGCGCACACATGGGTGCGCCCCTACAGACTGGATGTATAATTGTTTAATGTAGGGGCGGCGAAAACACCGCCCGTCATACACGCACAACACCACACGGGCGGCTAAACACCGCCCCTACAGATTAAGATTAAATCAAAAAACAGACGGAAAGAACTTTTTCTCTCCGTCTGTTTTTATAATATCAGAATAACATTCTGCTGTTTGCAGGGCTTTGCGGTCACCCTGCACCTTCGCAATACCTATATATTTACTACTCAACTACAATAAAACTCTCCCCTACAGTTTCACAAACTGCGGAGAAATAGTCTGATTTTCTGAGTATTTCACAGCATTTTTCTGCTGTCTGCTTATCACTGAAAAGTCCGAAAACTGCTGAACCACTGCCTGTCATCACTGAACTGAGTGCGCCGTTTTCTGTCATTTTCTGCTTAATATCAGAAACTTCATTAAGTCCTACTGCGTCTTCAAAAAGATTTCCGAAATATTTATATGCATTTTCATCTCCGCTGTTTACTGCGTCAACAAGCTTTTGTGTCTGCGGATGTACGGGATTTACAAGTGAATCAACCTTGCTGTATGCAACAGGTGTTGAAACACCCTCCTGTCCCTTTGCTATTACAAGAATTTTTCCCGAATAATCGGAAATTGCTGTAATCTGTTCACCAAATCCGCCGACATATGCTGTACCGCCTGTAATGAAAAACGGTACATCTGCGCCTATTTTTGCGCCTGTTTCTTCAAGCTGTGACTTGTCAAGCGGTTCACCTGTCAGCTTATTCAGACAATAAAGAACAGCCGCCGCATCGGTACTGCCGCCGCCCATTCCAGCCTGTGACGGTATTCCCTTTTTAATGTGTATACGACAGCCTGTTTCTCTGCCTGTTTCTTCAAAAAAGCGTTTTGCCGCCTTGTATGCTATGTTTCGTTCATCACACGGAATCGGGTCTGCTGTTTCAAACATTTCGGGCAGTTCACAGCTTATCTCTATTCCGTTTTCTGTAAGGTCAACACTTATCTCGTCATAAAGTCCCACTGTCTGAAACACGCTCTCAATTGTATGGTAACCATTTTCAAGCTTACCTGTTACATCAAGCGAAAGATTTATCTTTGCGGCTGTTTTAACCTTCATTTTTTTCAGCCTCCAGCTTTTTAAGGAATGCCTCTATTCTTGAAACTGCCTCCATAAGATGTTTAAGTGAATATGCATAGGAAATTCGCATATATCCCTCACCGCTTTCACCGAATGCTGTACCCGGCACTGCGGCAACCTTGCCCTCATAAAGCAGTCTTTCACAGAATTCATCACTTGTAAGACCTGTGCTTTTAATACACGGGAATACATAAAATGCTCCCTCGGGATTGAAACATGTAAGTCCGAGTCTGTTGAATTCCTTTACAAGATACTGTCTGCGGATATTGTATTCAGTTACCATTTTTGCAACTTCTTTTTCACATGAAGTAAGCGCCTCAACAGCCGCATTCTGACTTATATAAGGACTGCACATAATTCCGTACTGATGTATTTTTGCAATCTGCGAAACAATTTCCTTAGGTGCGGCAAGATATCCGAGTCGCCATCCTGTCATTGCGTATGCCTTTGAAAATCCGTTTACATAGATTGTGCGCTCACGCATTCCCTCAAGCTCGATAATTGAAAAATGTTTCATGCCGTATGTAAGCTCAGAATATATTTCATCACTGAGCACCATAATATCTGTATCTCTGAGAAATTCAGCTATAGGCTCTAAGTCTTCCTTAGTCATTACAGCACCTGTCGGATTGTTCGGGAAAGGAAGAATAAGGAGCTTTGTTCTGTCTGTAACCTTGTCCTTTAAATCTTCAACAGTAAGCTTGAAATTATTTTCAATTCTTGTAGGCACAGAAACTGCAATACCGCCCGATAATTCAACAAGCGGAGAATAGCATACGAAACAAGGCTCAACAACAAGAACCTCGTCACCCGGATTTATAAGACCTCTTATTGCAAGGTCTATAGCCTCTGAACCGCCGACAGTAACAATAAGTTCATTATCACTGTCATATGCAACACCGTGTTTTTTCTCAATGTGAGAGCTTACAGCATTTCTCAGCGGAACAATACCCTTGTTCGGTCCGTAAATAATATTTTTTCTTTCGAGAACCTTTATAGCCTCTTTTCTGATAACCCACGGAGTATTGAAATCAGGTTCACCGACACCGAGAGAAATAACGTCATTCATATTTCCTGCGATATCGAAGAATTTTCTGATACCCGAAGGTTTCATTTTCTTAACTTTATCAGAAAGTATCTTATCGTAATCTATCACGTTAATATCATCTCTCTTTCGTCAGGAGCCTCGTCATCGATAAAGATGCCTTTTTCCTTGTATCTTTTCAGAATAAAGTGTGTAGCAGTTGAAAGAACGCCGTCAATTGTTGAAAGTCTTTCAGAAACGAAAAGAGCAACGTCTTTAAGGTTTGTACCCTTAACCTCAACAGCAAGGTCATATGCACCCGACATAAGGCTTACGCTGTCAACCTCATCATACATCATAATAGTTTTAGCGATATCATCGAAACCGATATCACGCTGTGGAGTAACTTTAAGTTCGATTGTAGCATACACAGTGGATTTATCATATTTTTCATCATCGACAATAACGCTGTAGCCTCTGATGACACCGTCATCCTCAAGCTTTTTAATTTCAGCCGCAGCCTCATCTGCGCTGATACCGAGCATTTCTCCGAGTGCCATATTAGATACACGGGCATTCTGCTGTAGAATTCTTATAATTTTGTTTTTCATATACAGGTTCCTTTCTTTTAATTGATTGTATTTATTATTTCTGTAGGTGCGGTGTTTCACCGCCCATTTGAATGTTGTGCGTATTTTCGGAACATATTCATCATATTCTGCGACTAATATCTCCCGTAAGCTTTTCAACAAACTGAATAACTTCATCTTTTTTCAAAAGTTCTATTGCTTCAGAAATAGTACTAACCTTTTTCTCCAAAATACAATTACTTATATAATCATAATCAACAGGATTTCTATGTTCATACGGAAGCCATGATAAAACAGGTTCTTCTTTCATTTTATGTATACCATCTATGGCATCTCTGATAATACGCTTTCTTCTTATATGCGCAAAAATGCAATATAAAAATGGAAATATCAAAACTGTAACAACAACACACATAAAGAAAAAATCTTTTGGCATAATCATTCCCATTATGATTTTTTTTACTAACCCAATCGCTGCAATTATTCCAATAAAAAATGGCAAAGAAAAAGGTATCATGAAGAACGTTCGTCGTTTTTGTTTTTCTGTTTCTTTTTCGATTACTGTAATGACGGCTTTCATAGCAACAAAAGTTGATTTTGATGATTTAATTTGTACAATAAGCCACTTGCGTTCATTTTCATTCATTTTAAATTCCCATATAAATTCATCAAATCCCTGTCTGTAGGGGCGGACCCATGTGTCCGTCCGAAAGCGTTCAGGTAACCCGACGGGCGCACACACGGGGTGCGCCCCTACAGATATATCTTCAATTATAATTAATCAATATCAACAAACTGCGGTTTTCTGTTTTTAAAATAACACAGGCGGTCAAAGCCCGCCGCCTTTGCGGTCTCCACGGCATCTGCCGCATTCTTGCCGATATCCTCAGCCGTATGCGCATCAGAGCCTATGGAAAGAATTTCTCCGCCGAGTTCACGGAAAAGCTTTACATATTTAAGGTCAGGAAAAGTATTGCCGAATCCCTGTCTTATTCCCGATGTATTTATTTCAATGCCCTTTCCGTTATACGCAAGTGTGCGGAAGGTTTCCGCTATAATATCATCAAAACGGCTGATATCGGGGCAAATGTTGTTTCTCTGTTTCATGTATCTGAGACAGTATGTGAGATGTCCGATAACATCTGCAATATTCAGCTTGCTGAGTTCATGCACTTCAAGAAAATAGCGTTCAAGCAGATTAAGTATCTCACTCTCTGTCATTTTTTCATAGTCAATAAAGTAGAAATCAGTTTCATTTCTGACCATATGAATTGAACCTATTATGAAATCGAGACGTTCATCTGCGGCAACCTTTTCTGCAATATCAACAGCCTGTGTAATCTGTCCGAGCTCAACACCGCATAACAGCTTTGTACCGTCGGTATATTTTTCCTTCAGCTTTGTTATAGTCTCAACAGATGCATAATAGTCCTTCTGATAGTTGAAGTAGTCGATATCAGGCTTATTTTCCGTATAATGCTCTTCAGGAAACCACGCATTGCATTCACAGTGGTCAGTAATCGCATGAGCGGTTAAGCCGATTTCTCTTGCTCTTTCGATACAGCTTATTATATCCGCCTCAGAGTCCATAGAAAACTGTGTATGTGTATGGCAGTCTATCAGATTCATAGTGTCATCTCCTTATATAATCACCCGATTTGCGTACCTGCAAGGGTATTTAATAATAATCGTTTACGATTATTATCTGCGTGTCAAAAAAAATATATTTTATTCGGATAATTACGGGCGGCGGAACGCCGCCCACTTTGTTTTTCGACATTATTATGACTTTTTCAACAGACTGATAATAATCGTTTACGATTATTATATCACACAATAATATTTGTGTCAATTGAAAAAGGGGGCACATCATGCAAATCAATTTTTTGTCTGTAGGGGCGGACCCGTGTGTCCGCCCGAAAGCCGCATAGTAACCCGACGGGCGCACACATTGGTGAGCCCCTACATGTCGATTTTGTTATGTAACATATTGTAGGGGCAGCGTTCCGCCGCCCGTTTTGGTGCTGTACGTGTCTTCGGGCGGCGAAACGCAGCCACTACATTGCGGTATTTAAGGCAACACCGCATAATTACCGCCTGACGGCTATGTGTGTGTCTTGCT
>JAKSQU010000119.1 GCA_024403965.1 Ruminococcus sp. | reverse complement strand
ATGGACGCACCGCTGGTGCACCAGTTGTCATGCCAATGGCACGGCTGGGCAGCTACGTGCGGAACGGATAAACGCTGAAGGCATCTAAGCGTGAAGCCGACCTTAAGATAAGATATCCCATCGTAAGAGTAAGACCTCTCATAGACTATGAGTTTGATAGGCTCAAAGTGTAAGCGTGGTGACACGTTCAGCTTGCGAGTACTAATCGGTCGAGGGCTTTTCCTTTTTGATTCATGTGAGTTCAATCTCAGATGTATGCTTTCTTTATTCAGTTAACAAGAGTCGGTGCTTATGGCAATGAGGTCACACCCGTTCCCATTCCGAACACGGAAGTTAAGCTCATTCACGTTGAAGATACTTGGCTGGCGACGGCCCGGGAAACTAAATCAGTGCCGACACTTTTTTCAAACCTCTTTCACTATTGCGTGAAAGAGGTTTTTGTGTTATAATGATATTACTGAGAATAATCTGCTTTATTCGACAATAAACGAGGTGATATCATGAAATACTACTTAATTGATTATGAAAACGTTACCATGGTCAGATTTGATGACCTTATCGGCATAAAGAAAAAAGACGGTGTTATTATTTTTTACTCTGAAAGCTGTCCGAAAATGTCTCTTGATATGATGTTTTACATAACTCAGATGAAGCTTAAGTACAAGCTGTTCAAAACCGCTGTCGGCAGACCGAATTCTCTTGATTTTCAGCTGTCTTCGTATCTCGGCTATCTGATTCATAAAAGTGATAAGAAAAAGGACAAGTTTTTCATTGTTTCAAATGATAAGGGCTATGATTGTCTGAAGGAATTCTGGGGTGAAAAAGGCTACAGAGTTGAAAGAATCGGTATTGCAAGGGAGATTTCTGCGTCTGCTAAGCCGAAAACTTTAAATAACAGACAGAGATTTACTTCGGCAAAGCCTGTTCCGACTATTACACTTGCACCGCAGAAACCATCTGAACCTAATAACGAAACAGCTACTAAACCTGAGGTAGTCGTGCAGAATAAGGTAACTTATGCTGAAATTTCAAAGTATCTGACTAATCGTGAATGTCCGAGTCAGATTATGAATATCTTTAACAGCTATGCTACTAAACAGGAAATTTACCGTGAAATTTCAAGAGTTATTAAAGATCCTAAGCTGTCTGGAAAGGTTTATCACAAGCTTGATTTGCTTTATGATAAGTATAATAAGCAGTAAAAACTGTTGAAACAGCACAATACATCTATGAAGATTTATTTCGCAATTGTGCATATATACAAATTGAAATTTAATTGGAAAAAACTAAGCACTTTTTCGACATTTATATATAGAAGCATGAAACGGTTGGTGAATAGAAAACGCTAACAATTATGGCAGTCTTTGAATACATAAAAAAATAATCTTCAGAGACTGCCTATAGATCGACAATCGGTCGACACATTATTAATTTAGAAATCTTCATGGACAATAATTTCCAACTCCACCTTAACAAAAAGGACTGCATTTATAAATGCAGTCCTTTTTGCCTTGTTCAGAGCCAGTGCTGGCATGCCAGCACTGGCTCTGCGCTATTCTACAATCTTTTCGTAGCTTTCTTCTTCTGCCTTTTCATCAGCCTTTTTCTTAGCCTTCTTTGCGCCTGAATCAGCTGATTTACTGCTCCTTGACATGAGTACTACTGCAAATACGATAACCGCTAAAACAAGCGCTATGGCGATTACTATAAACGCAAACTGCTTTAAGCTGCCGCCTGTTGTTTTAAAGCTGATATTGTTTTTCTTTGCGTATTTCTGTGCGGCTGAACCTGATACTCCGTTCAGCTCAAAGTCCTTTTTAGCTGTGAACTGTGATTCTTCGTTGGTTACAGCTACTTCCATTCCTACTGCATTTTCTCCGATTTCTGTTACACTGTTCGGAATTGTCATGCTTTTCAGATTTTCACAGTTAAGAAATGCGTCTTCGCCGATTGTCTTTATTCCTTCATTTAAAATGACCTTTTCAAGTCCCTGACAGTATCCGAATGCAAATGTTCCTATACTTTCAAGTGTTGTAGGTAATTCTACTGATACAAGTGATGAGTCTCCGCAGAATGCTGAATCTCCGATTACTGCAAGTCCTTCTGAAAAATCTACGCTTTTCAGTGATGAACAGAATGCAAATGCATTTGTGTCAATTTCTGCTACGGAAAGCGGTACAAACAGGTCTGTTACTCCTAAACATCCCGAAAATGCTCCGCCCACAACCTTTGAAACAGTTTCAGGAATATAAAGGTCTCCGCTTATTGTTGAAAGTCCTCTGTAAACGTGTGTTTTATCCTTATCCATCAGCATATCGTTTTCAACTGTGAATGCTGAACTTGCTGATGCGTCAATTTCCTTTATTGAGAACCATTCTCCCATTGCGTCTGTGCCGATTATCTTAAGGTCTTTCGGTACACGGAATGTTTCAAGGCTTGTACATTCATAGAATGCACCATTGCCGATTGATGTTATTGTATCGGGAAGATCAACGCTTGTCATATGGTCACAGTTTCCGAATGTATAGTCATTAATCTCTGTAACCGAATCGGGTACCTTTACTGATGTAATTCCTGTACATCCTCTGAATGCACTGTCGCCGAGATATTCAAGTCTTTTCGGGAGTGTAAGCTCCTGTATACCTGTACATCCTGCAAATGCATAGTCACCGATATATGTGATTGAATCGGGTATTATAAGATTTTTAAGTCCGCCGCATCCTGCAAGTGCGCCTTCTGCAATAGCTGTAATTGCTGTGCCGTTGCTTTGTGACGGAATTTCTGTAACTATGCTTGCGTAAAGTCCTGTTATTGTATATGTATTATCCTTGAGTTCATAGTAAAAGCTTCCGTCGTGAAGTTCCTTACCTTTTGTATTGAGAATATCTGCATATGCAGGAAATACTGCAAGTGCTGATACTGATAATGTACAGGCTGAAAGAACGGAAAATGCCTTTTTTATATTAAAATTCATATTACTCTTTCTCCTCTGATTTTTCGGTATTTTCTTTTGTTTCAGCAGAATTTTTCTTTTCTGCAATCTTCTTTGCTACCTTTTCCTTGATTTCCTGCTGTTTGCGTTCTTCCTTCTTCTTTTTGATTTTCTTTGCAGAACTCATAGCTATAAGTGCAATTATGAGAACAAGAACAAGTGCACCGCATACTATAAGGAAAGGAACAGAAACATTTCTGCCGAAAATTTCTATTGTGCCTGTTACAACTTCTATACCGAAATCCTGTGCATAGTTATACGGAGTTGAATTCTTCTTTGCATATAACTTAAAGCCCGGATTTACAACATCAGCTTCTTCGCCGTTTTCAGTATCTGCTGAACCGTCATAAAGGAAACCGAATGAATATGTACCGAGTTTTTCAAGCTTGTCATAAAATCTTATACTCTTAAGGTCTTTGCAGTTGTAGAATGCGTCACTGCCTAAAACTCTGAGTTCCTTTGACATAATTACTCTGCTGAGAACAGAACAGCCTTCAAATGCATAGGTTTCGATTTCTTCAACAGTATTAAGGTCAATTGTTTCAAGATACTGACTGTATGCAAAGGCTGACTGTGCAACTGATTTTACTGATGACGGAATTTTAAACAGCTTATCTTCCTTTGCCTTTGGATAAACAAGCAGTGCTGTCTGGTCTCTGTTGTAAAGTACACCGTCAACGGCTGAGAAATTACCGTCACCGCCTTCGCCTACAACAAACTGAATGAGTGATGTATTGTAAAGGAACGGGTCTGCGCCGAGAATTTCCTTGCAGTTTCCTGAGATAATTACTGTGCTGAGACTGTCACTGCCTACGGCAATATCTTCACCGATTGTAACTGCACCGCCGAAATCAATTTCCTGTAAAGTTTCGCATTTGCCGAAAGCTTCTTTTTCAACAGTTTCCATACTCTGCGGAAGCTTTATTCTGCTGAGATACTGACAGCCGAAGAATGAACCCTGTCTGATAAGTTTCATACCTTCGGGGAGAACGATTGATTGTGCAGAACAGTTTGTAAATGATGCAAGATAGGTTGATGTAACAGGATAACCGCCGAGTGTATCGGGAACTGTGAGATTTGCATCTGATGAACTGCAGTTTGTGATTGCCGCCTCGCCGTTTACTACAGCGTATTCAAAGTCACCTTCAACGAATTTTTCAAGGTTGAGAACTTCTTCACGGGTTTCAAAATCTTCGGGAGTAAGGAACATGAATTCATTCTTATAGCCGTAGTCATCATCACTATCAATACTGTAGGTATAAGCCGCAGAATTTTCGTTTCCTACGATAATAAAATCAGCAACAGGAGTTTCATTTCCTTCTTCGTCAATTTCATAGCCGAATGCTGAATAGCCTATTTCCTGTACTGAAACAGGAATTTTTGCATATGTAAGACCTGTATTTGCAAATGCAGACTGACCGATAGCAAGAAGTCCCACAGGAAATTCTATTGACGTAATACTGCGGCATTCAGAGAATGCACCGCCGCCGATTTTGTTTATGCTTTCGGGGAATTTAACATCTGAAAGCTTTGAACATTCAGAAAATGCAAAATCTCCGATATCTTCAAGTGCTGTACTGCTTAAATCCACAGATGTAAGATTATTGTTTACAGCAAATGCATGACGGCTGATTTTTTCAAGCTTTGACGGGAATTTGACTGTTTTGAGTGATGTATTGTAAACAGCCGCAATTCCGACAGATGCTGTATTGCTGTCAATTGTGAATGTGTCACCGCTTTTAGCAGACGGATAGCAGATAAGTTCAGACTTATCCTTTGAATAGAGAACTCCGTCAACTGCTGTAAAATACTGATTTCCGTCTTCAACAATAATTTCCTTAAGATTTCCGCAGAAAAGGAAAGGATTTGACGCTGAAATGTATTCAACTGTAGATGGAATTGTGATTGTTTCGTAAATATTGTTTTCGGGGTCTTCACCGAAAGCCCTTGCACCGATATAGGTTACCTTTTTACCGTCGATTTCAGATGGCACTACAAGATTTATATCTGTGCTTGTGCATGACTGAATAGCCGCAGTGCCGTCATCTGAAACAGTATATGAAAAATCACCTGTTTTTACAAGTTCTGTATCTTCTTCTGATTCGTATAAAAGATTTCCGTCTTCATCAACGAAAATACTGTCTGACGCAGTGCCGTCAGAAATTTCGTTTTCTTCTGTATCTGCCCATACATTCGGTGCGGCTGACGCACAGATAAGCAGACTCATAAGAAAAGCTGCTGCCTTTTTATTTATATGCATAAATTTCCCTCTCATTTCGCTTTTGCGGCATTTCATTAACCGCTCATTACCTTCATTATACCATAAATCCCCGCCCCGTGCAATAAATTTCACATACTTTTCAATATGTGTGGTTTTTGTGGGGGAA
>JAKSQU010000118.1 GCA_024403965.1 Ruminococcus sp. | reverse complement strand
CAATATAAAAAATGAAGGAAAAATAAAAAATAAGCATGTAGGAAAAACAACAATATTATTTTCTATTAAACATGAGAAATTTTCACGCTCTTCTGCATACAACAGAAACATACATACATCCGTTCTGTATTTCTGCAAATACTTCTCCGCCCATTGCGTTCATGAGTTTTCGGCAGATATACAATCCGAGTCCGCTGCCCTGTTTTTCATCGGCATTTGAACCACGCCAGAAACTTTCAAAAATGTGCGGCAGTTCTGTATCAGAAAGCGTACAGCCTGTATTCTTAACTGTAATGAGACGGCAGTCTTCTTCATCTGCAAATGATATTTCAACTGCACCGCCGTCACCGTATTTCACTGCATTTTCAAGTATATTCTGCAAAACTTCTTCAAGTCTCTCTGAATCTCCCGACAACATACAATCTCCGTATTTCTCACATATGAACTCTGTATGGAGATTTCCGAATTTTTCTCCGTAATATGCATTTATTCTTTCCATTACAGATGAAAGATAAAATTCCTGTATATTTACGTCAAACTGCAGAAAATCCTTTCGGGCATTGCTCATTATTTTTTCAACATATTTTTCAATCTCTGTTGTTTTTTCCTGTATGCTGTCTGCGGCGGCTATCTGTTTTTCACGTTCTGAATATAATCCGCTTGAAAGTGCTTTCGCATAAAGCCGAATTGCAGAAAGCGGTGTTTTTATGTCATGCGACAATGATAAAAGCATAAGCTTTTCTGCTTTCGCCTGTTCAAGCTTTTGCTGTTTTGATTCTTCCAGTTTTTCTCTCAGCATATCAAGTCCCCAGAGAAATTTTCCGAAATATCTGTTCTTATTTTCCTGTAACGGCACTGTAAGATTTCCCTTTGCAAGAGAATACGGAAGTGTATATATAGTGTTAAAAGGCTTTAACACTGTTCTACGTATCCATATAAGTATTATCAGCCCCGAAAGTGAAACTGCTATTATTACTGCATTCATTATTTTTCGGCTGTTTCCGTCTGATTCATATGAAATATAGTCTATCCGATACAGCTTTCCGCCGATTTCACGAACGGCATAATTACTGTCTGTCAGATACCAGTTTTCATCCGTGCATGGTATTATATCCAGTATGCTTTCATAGTTTTCAGTATGAAATTCTCCTGTTTCTTCATGTTCATGTATCATTCGGCTGATTTCAATAAGATAATTCTTTTCAAGCTTTTTTTCAGAACCCGACATCAGTAAATTTGCTCCGCAGAAAAACAGTATCATCAATACGAAGTAAACCAGAATAAATCTGTCAAAGCCTTTCATCGTTATTCTCCCATCGATAGCCTTTTCCCCATACTGTAAGTATATGAACAGGATTTTTCGGGTCTTTTTCTATTTTTTCCCTAAGCCATTTTATATGTACTGTAAGTGTCTGCGGTTCGGATTCACTGTCTGAACCCCATATTCTGTTGAACATGAAATCCTTGCTGAGTGTCTGTCCCTTATTCTCAATAAGCAGTTGAAGAAGTGAAAATTCCTTTGATGTCATCTGAATATTTTTTCCGTCTATTGTTACTGTTTCATCTGCAAGATTCAGCGTTATATTTCCTTCATTTATAATATCCATTGCAAGTCTTCTTCTGAATATTCCCTTTATTTTTGCAATGAGAATATCAATGTCATATGGTTTTTCAATATAATCATCCGCACCAAGCTGAATTCCGTTAAGCTTATCATCGTGTTCAGTTCTTGCTGTAAGTATAATAATCGGAGTATTGTCCTTTTCCCTTATTTTTTCACATACAGCAAATCCGTCCATTTTCGGCAGATTTATATCAAGCAGGACAAGCCTTGCCCCGTACTTTTCGTACAGAGACAAGGCTTTTTCACCATCTTCCGCAATACTCACTGTGTATTTCTCTGCCCGAAGAAAATCTCCGAGCAGACCGCTTAATTCCTTATTGTCTTCAACAAGCAAAATATCTGTCATATCTTTTTCACCTTTTTCAGACTTATTACCATCCCATATCCATAAGCCATGTATTTAGTTCTTTTTCTCTGTCACGCAGAGATTTTTCCCTATTTAAATTATACTCTCCTTTTATGTTTCCGTCAACTATAAACAGAACTCTTTTACATCTTGATGCAACTTTAACATCATGCGTTACAACCATCATTGCTGTTCCTTCTTCATTAAGCTTTGTAAGCTCGTTCATAACTTCATCTGATGATGTGCGGTTTAATGCGCCTGTCGGCTCGTCTGCAAATATCATTGCAGGATTGTTAATCATACTTCTGCATATACATGCTCTCTGAAGCTGTCCGCCCGATACTTCGTTTATATCATTATCCGCAATTTCAAGTATACCGAGCTTTTTCATGAGTTCACGTCCACGCTGTTCGATATCCTTTCGGCTTTCCTTGTTTTTATTTGATTTTACAGCAGGAAGAATAATATTGTCAAGTACCGAAAGATTTTTCATCATGTACATCTGCTGAAAAATAAATCCCATATCGTCAAGTCTCATTTCTGCAAGTGCATTTTCTTTCTGCAGTGACATATTCTTTCCGTTGAACACAACCTCGCCTGCTGTCATTCTATCCATTCCGGATACAGTGTAAAGCAGTGTTGATTTTCCCGAACCTGATGGTCCCATTACTGCAACCATATCTCCTTCGGCTACAGTAAAATTCACATTTCTGAGAACATTGTTCTGACGCTTGTTTACTATATATGTCTTGCAAAGGTCCTTAACTTCAAGTATGTTTTTCATATTATTATCCTCCGTAGTTTTTAAATATCGGCTGTATCTGAAGCCTTGATTTTGTTTGTATAAATTGCTGTAAGCCATGCTCCGAGTGATGTTACTGCAAGCATGATTAAAGGATAGAGCACAAATACCTCAAAAGGCTTTATTTCGTAGTCAATTTTGGTTTCAGTTCCCATTATGCTGAAAACAGGATCCATTAACAGATTTGTAAGCGGAGTTGATACTGTTACCGCAATTACTGTTGCTGTAATTATCAGCAATGAAAATCTGCTGACATGATGCATGATTATTGAATTATTATTGAAACCAAGAGCCTTCTGCAATGCAATTTCTGATTTTTCCTTTGCAATAAATGAACGCTCCATAAGTACGCTTATCATCGCAATAATCATAAGTGTAAGAATAAGTGCAAGGTTTTTTACAGATTTGACCGTTGATGAAACACCTGTACAATCATCAACAAAACCTCTTGCATCCATTACATATTCTTCTCCGAAAATATCCTTGAGTTTATCAAAGCGTTCTGCGATAACTTCCTGGCTCGGATTATCCGTAAAATCTGCCTGGAAACTGAAAAGTGAATAAATAAGGCTGTCAGGAATATCAGCATTCTGATGCAGTCTTCCGACTTTTCCAAGATTATTAAAGCACTGGAAAAATGCAGTTACAATAAATTCTCTTTTCTCTCCTTCAATATCAACTGATACTTTCTCACCAATCTTAACATCAAGTTCCTTTGCAATATTGCCTGTTATTGCAATTTCATCCCCATACTGCGGTGCTGTGCCCTCAGTGTATTTATAATCTTCGGTATTTGTTTTGTCACATTTAAGAAACGGAATATTAAGTTTGTTTCCGTTGTGTGAAACAGAAAGTCTGTACCATTCCTCAGTTTTTATATCAGCAGGCATATTGTTTTCTTGGAGTATTTCTGATATTTCATTTTCCGCTTCATCAATTGTCATTTCTCCTGAAATAACTTTCATAGACCTGTCTGTATCAGCAATATAAACATCACTTTCAGTCATGCTTAAAAGTACAAGTGTTTTCGGACTGTCAAGTGTATTTGCAGTATTAGCAAGAAGAATTACAAGAAGCATGCATATAGTGAATACCGCTGTGATAATTCCGTATTGCTTGGGTTCGCTTAAAATATCATTAACTGAAAGGAATGATGTTGTACCAAGTCTGCTTTTTCCGAGTCTTAAAATGCTTCTTTTTCTGAATCTCTCCCCTGTCTGACCGCTTCTTACTGCATCTATCGGAGAAAGCTTTTTGACTTTTCCTGTGCTTGACCAGCAGAATGAAAGAATTATCAATACAACTGCTATACTGCATATAATTCCTATGATAACTGTATTATCATTTCCAAGAACCATCTGTTCACTTACGCTTGAAAGAAGCATATCTGCAAACGGAATACCTGCGATATATCCGATTACCGCACCTATAACTGAAATTCCGAGATACTTTACAAGATAAATTACTCTGATTGAACTGTTTTTGATTCCCACAGCCTTCATTACACCAATTTCGTGAAATTCCTCAGAAATTGTAAAACCAATTGTGAATTTCAGAATTACAAATGATACGATAATAAGTCCTATTCCTATTACAAGCATAATAACTGCAACAATCATATTCATTACATATCCTGTTTTAATCAGTTCTCTATCGCCGTCGAACAGTATTCCGTTTATTTCTGCTGTTACGTTTGAATCTACTTCAGAATCCGAATAAACTGTAATAAGACTTCCAAGCTTAAACTGTTTTACTGTTTCATCTGATTTAAGTTCATCGAAATCAGCAGTATTCATAAGAAAGCGTGGATTGTTCATCATTTCACTTCCGAAAATTGCATCTTTCAGAAAGCCTGCATATTCAAATTCCTTTTCATAATCTCCTATGGAAAATGTGATTATGTCTCCGACCTTTAATTCGCTTTCTAAAGGAATATTGCTTGTAATATACATTTTTCCTTTTTCAACCGTATTTACAATCTCGTTATCAGAATTAAAAAAGTTGATTGTTGAATTTTCAATCGCCTGTGTAAGTCCTGCGTTTGTAAAAGAAAAACATTTCTCACCATCTTTGAAATAATTATCTGAATTTGTTAAAACCAGATCTTCTGTTTTATAATCATCAATCTCAGTATTATTTTTGAGTATTTCCTGAACAGCTTTTGAACTCTCGTCATTGCAGACGTAAAAATAATCTCCAAGACCTGCTTTATCAAAGTAATAATCAAGTCCGTTTACAACAGATACAATGTTGTTCACACTGCTTGATGCAAACATTACCGACAAAATCACAAACAAAAGCAGTATAAAATTCATGGTCTTTTTTCTTTTAAGATCTTTCAGCAAAATTCTTAAATACATATTTTTCTCTCCCTGTATTTGTTTTTTCCTTTGGTGTGATTACAGTATAGCATGGAAATTATTAAATAATCCTTAAATTTGGAAAACAATGACAATTCATCCGTTTTTTCGGTGATTTTATGATTTATAATGTTTGTGCGATGTTGCATTAAATAAAATACGAATAAACTTTCAGATAATAACTATAATTTGCCGAACTGACTTATTTTTTCCTTTAAATCCATACAACTCTCAGTTTGTCAAACCACTTCG
>JAKSQU010000117.1 GCA_024403965.1 Ruminococcus sp. | reverse complement strand
AGTAAGATTCTCCCTGTGATTTTCATTGTTTTTTTCATAGAATATAAGCTCCTTATTCAAACTAAAATACTATCTGTTCAGTAAACACAGTGTACAAGACCGTCAAGCCAATCCTTTATCATCTTTATAAGTTCAGCATTGATTGGCTCTTTCACAAGTCTGCGATATAGTTTATTTACATTCAGAATACTGTTATCGCCATCATTTACCCTCAGAATATGTGTAAGACCTTCGGGAGCAAAGCAGCTTATGTGGCATTCTGCCCGAATTGCGTCAAGCTTGCGGTAGTCTGCCTGAAAATCTGCCTTGCCCGTTATCGCAAGTACAGGCTTGTCGTATCTTTTCAAAATCTCGGCAAAATCCTCCGAAGTATATGAGCCGTGTTCTCTCAGCCACTTTGCGGGCATAGCTGCACCCTTGACGTACACCCTTTCTTTAGCTGTCTCCTTGCTTTTTCTGAACGTATCATCTATCATCTCAAGCTGTTTATGTAGATCAAAGGATCTTCGCATGATCGCTCCTGCCACACCTTTCATATCGGGAAGTTCCTCAGCCATGAGCCTGTTCTGATAGTATAGTGCGTCCTTTAAACACATTCCAGCACCGCCAAGCAGGATTAATCCTGCCGTATCTTCCTTTTCTGAAGTAAGCGTTGCTATCATAGCACCCTCACTGTGTCCACAGATGAGTATTCTGTTTTCATCGACATAAGGCAGGCTTTTCAGATACCGAATAACGGAGATCGCATCATTTGTCAGGTCTGAAAGTCCTGCACTGTTGAAACTACCACCTGAAGCGTGTGTTCCGCGCTTGTCATAACGGGCGGATATATAGCCACATTCCGCAAATGCCTGAGCCAGACTTTTGTATATATCGGAATGGAATCCGAAACCATTTCCGTCACGGTCAAGCTTTCCTGTTCCCATGATGATGACAACAGCAGGAGATTTTTTCTTCTCGTCATCATAAGTGATCGTTGTACCGATAGGATATTCGCCCTGTATCGTGATATTCTTTTCTTTGATATCCATAGGTTCACCTCATAGAATGATAAGCCAAATCGTTCTGCTGACGATATGCGCCAGCATATGTACAAGCATCGCATACTGTATGCCGTATTTTCGGTAGAATCTGCCGAATAAGATACCAAATGCACCATTCATCAGAAAACTTCTGAAAATGAGCATAGGAGTTAGGTGCCCTATGATTTGCGCTGTTGAGGGGAGGTGTGCTGCAGCAAACAATGCAGCAGCGGTGATATTCGAGACAACAAGTATCTTTTCAGGAACAGCATCCTCTTTTTTACAAAACAGCTTCCAACCAATTAATGCGATCAGGCTCATAAAGAACAGTCGCATCATAACTTCCTCAATGACACCGCCATACAGGATAGATGCGATCCATGTGGGAGTATCAAAGCTCTTAGAGTTCTCATAGCTGTCTGCCAGCTCGGGTATCCAATTTGCAAAGGTAAAGGCATCGGCACTCACGATAATTCCGCATATCGCTCCTGCAAGCAGTGTGATAAGCGTATCCTTTTTGGCAAGCTGAAAGGGTCGGATAAGACCGATTTTATCTGCAACAATATATCCTAAAAAGCCACAAATAACGGCATAAATAACCGTCTGTAGCGTCGTTAAGAGCATGACCATTTCCTTGCTTCCTACCTGCTGTATTGCATTTGCAAGCGCTTCTTCGTCTACACTTGCTATGGACATTTGAGCCGTGAACCAACCGCCGACAGCTGCAAACGGTATCAGGCATAATGTGAATAATAACGCCTTTCTGAATTTTGTCATTTCTTTTCCTCCTTTGCAACGGGTGCTGAGATGACCGAAAAGCTCCTGCTTTTTCCGCCTTCCTCCGGCTCTGAATATTTACCTATTATTTCTCTTATCTCCTTAAAGAGATTTTCATAGCTTTCATCGGTCAGAGTAAGCATATAGGTACGCAAGGACAACATATCAGCAAACGGATCTGCATTTTCTTTATCGCTGTATCTTTGGAAACTGCCATACAGTGCCATGAGAAACTGATAGGCACTGTCAGCTATATCTATATTTTCAGTAAATTTAGCTTCGTTAAGTGCTAAAAGCCTTTCCAAGCTTCCCCGCACCTTTCGTTCTTCCTTGACGATCAAAACTTCTTCTTTCAGAAGATAATTGATATGACGATAAAGCGTAGGCTGTGGAACATCGTGCAATTCCTCGCATATCTGCTTGGTCGTTGCTTCGCTCTTGATCTGGAGAAACTGCATGATTTTCATCCTTATGGGGTTTGTAATAACATCGGATAG
Source organism: Ruminococcus sp. (assembly GCA_024403965.1). GTDB lineage: Bacteria > Bacillota > Clostridia > Oscillospirales > Ruminococcaceae > Ruminococcus. The sequence goes on along the minus strand of JAKSQU010000117.1, from coordinate 3,194 downwards.
TTTCATTGCATGACCACCTTTCTCAATGTATATTATATTCTTAAAAATGATAATAGTCAATAGTGTTCACAGAAAGTTTACAATTGTACTCTACAAATTATTTGTAGAAGCCTATTGAAATGAAAAAGTCTTATCCCCGTATCACAGGGATAAGACAATTTCCATAGTAGGTATATGTGATTACTCCTGAACCTCTCTCATCAAAGCCACGCTGTCCTTGAAGCCGACCTTGTAAGCAGCCCTCATTTCAGCGGCGACGGTATCGCTCACGCAGTCAAGAATTTTGTGGAACACTTCGATTTGCTCCTCACTAAGCGAGTCTTCAAACGGAATACACAGCTTGTTAAACTCGTCCGATAACTCAGCGGTGTGTATATCCCCCACACGGAGGTTGTAAATCATATCAATCATTGTAAGCACCCTTTCGGTAATTTTTTAGCTTGCTGTACCTGTCTTACAATGTTTGTCTGAAAACTTCTCTATGCCTACTGTCGTAACGCACAGGGGATTATTTTATCATTTTGACTCAAGTTTTTTGTTCCGTTATTAAACAAGGCTACTTGTTCTTTCTGTTCCATAATAATTCTTCAGTTCATTTCACTCATCATTATTGAAATTCGGTTCTGAATTCGTTCTGCACATTGTTCTGTAGTGCAGGCTCCTGCAAAATATTTTGCTGTTTCTTCACTAATGACAGAGTAAAGAAATTTGCTGTAATATCCCGACAAGGCTGTTTTTGAGCAGAGAATCATTTCGTAAACATTATCGGTTAAGGCTTTCGGGTACTTGTTCTGAGCGGCGGAAAGCTGACTTTCAAACTGCTTTTTCAGTACAGGTATTCCGCATGATACATTCCATCTTTGTTTTTTCTGTAAATCGTGATACTATTTTCATTTTGGGTTCATTTCTTTGTAGATTATAAGAAATCGGCAACACATTATGCATTGCCGATTTACCGAAGACTATGAATAACTTGTATGTATATCCGATTCATTAGATATTCGTAGAAATACTTTACTCAACTTTAAAAATAAGTTCGCCATTTTCAATAACAGGCACACCTGTTACATCAATAGTCGCTGATGAAATCCCGAAGCCTCCGTCTATTTGACCTATGTAAAGCTTATCGTCTTTTTCATAAAGATTGTACAGGAGAGTTTTCGTACCATCTTCTGTCCACAATGGCGCTGACAGTTTGTAAGATTCATTATTATGTACATCGTAAACTTCTACGCTCATATAGAACATACCACTGCCGAATGAATAGGTTGAACATATTTCAGGATAACCGTCGCCGTTTATATCAGTAATGAATCCGTTCTCGACCATTACAGTCCATCCGCCTATTATTACAGATTCTTCGCCATTCTTTACTATTTGCAATTCACCGTTTTTCAGTCTGAAAACATAATCGGGGAATGCAGAGATTACTATATCTTCACAAACGGGTCTATTGTGCATATCCCAAAGCAAATAGACATTTTCCCCACTGTCAACGTCAATATATCGGGTTTCATATACTGCAGTTGTTGTGACAGTTGTTGTTTTTACGGCTGTAGTTGTAGCAATGAATGTTTTATCTGTTTTAAGTGTGTGGTTTTTGCCTTCATTCGGGTCAGATGTTGTAGTTGATGTGACAGGATTGGCTGTAGTTGTTCTGTTGTTTTCAGTATGAATAGTATGTTTTGTTGTGACTATTTCTGAACTGCTGTTTATTGCTTGTACTGTTGTAGTAACGTTGTCTTCGGAAAGATTGATATGTTTTGTAACAGAATTATCAGATGTGCTGTTCACTTTATTATCCGTAATTTCAGTAACTGTTTCTGTTGTCTGAGTTGTACTGCCGTCAGCAGTAGTTTCAGTTTTCTTTGACGTTTCGGCTGAAACAGATGATTCAGCAGTTGTTGTGGTTTTGCTTGTTTTTTCAGTAGTTGCCGTAACAGAACTGTCTGACTCTGAAACAGTATTGTCTTCAATATGCGGATTCAGCTTTACGGTCCAGAAAATGCTGACAAAAATGACTACAAGCAATGCTGAAACAAGGCTGAAATACTTCATATGCAGTTTCGGGCGTTTTCCTTTGACAACAGCTGTAGTTTCAGCGGTGTTTTCGGAAACTGCTTTTGTGTTCATGTATTTTTCAAAGCTTTTGCGGAAAAGTCTTTCTTTGTCTGAATTGCTTACGGCTGAAAAGTTTTCGGCTAATTTATCAACGGTTTCATCATCTGAATTACCGAGAATATCAAGATTCAAATTATCTTTACTCATACAAAGTCCTCCTATATTGTAATTTCGTTCTGAATAAACAGTTCTTTCAGCTTTTTTAATGCTCTGCCTTTTCTTACTCTGACAGCTTCGGGAGACAGACCTACCATTTCTGCTATTTCGCCCGATTTCTTTTTGTAGTAATATTTCTGAATGATAATGGTAGAATCGGGCTGACCGAGACTCAAAATAATGTCGAGTATTTTTCGTGCAGTTTCACGTCGGGAAATAATGTCTTCAATATCATCATCGGATTTCAGACTTGAAATTTCGTCATCATCAACTGAAACTGAAACGTTTTCAAATCCTTTAAGCCGATTGAAATAGTCAATGGTTTTTCGTCTTGCAACCATACCGACAAATCCTGAAAGTTCTCCTGTGAACGTGCCTTTAGTGTCATATGAGCGAAATATTTCAGAAAACACATCGCTGACACATTCTTCGATATCTTCCATATCAGCACAATTTCGGAGCCTGTTGTAAACTATTGCATAAACATAATTGCAGTAGTTGTCAAAAAGTATTCTGAAACCATTTTCTTCTGATTTTGACAGTTCATTTCTTAATTCCTCATGTGTCATTATCTCACCTCGCTAAATGCAATCTAACTGCATATCTGCATTGCAGTAATTATGCAGTATTGCCTTGAATTTTCAAACATTAAGTACTTATGCTTTCATTATATCTATTCCGCATGAATTTGTAAAGTGTAACAAGTTTAAGTAAATTTCTTGAGATTTTTTAAAAAAATCTCGGAACTGAATACAACTCCGAGATTTATATTTCTGTTAGTTATGATATCGGGATTGACAAATAACTTTATCTATAACTTGACAATATATTTGTCCGAATGACATTTGGGGTGGGCTTTAACAATATATCATCGGCTCCTGCAAATTCAGAAATCAGGAAATTGATATTGACGAATT
>JAKSQU010000116.1 GCA_024403965.1 Ruminococcus sp. | reverse complement strand
AAATTCCTGTTGTGAGTATGCCGAGTGCTGTTAATACTGCGATTAGTTTTTTCATTGTTATTCTCCTTTATAAACTAAGAATAGGGTCTCCAAGCTTGCGCTTGATTTCACAAAAGCGGTGAAAATCTGCTTTTACGTCAGTTTTCATTCCGCTGTTCAGCCAGTCTGAAATAAGTCCGTAGCACATACATTTATAGTGCTGAATAAACACAGCCTTGTCTTCATCGGGAATAATATCATCTGTAACTGTGTGATTTATAAATTCAGATACTGCGTGTTCGCATACTCTCCATAAAAACTGTTCATACAGTTCACGGTTATTTGAATTATGTATGTGAAGTACAGTTTTCTTATTCTCCATTGCAAAGCTTATTGCTACGTCAAAACAGTCTTCAATTGAACTGAATTCCGTATAATTGCTGATTATTCTGTCTGATTCCGCAATGATTATTTCTTCAAGAAGTGACGGAATGTCCTGATAGTGATAATAAAACGTATTTCGGTTGACTCCGCATTCTTCCACTATATCCTTTACTGTGATTTTGCTCACAGGCTTTTCTTCAAGTAACTTTATAAGTGATGAACGTATTACTGTTTTTGTCAGGTCGGTCATACTGTGCCTTCTTTCTGTCGATGTAATATAATTTAATTATAGCACTTTATAAATATTTAGTCAACAGAAAAGAAAAGCCACACAGACAATTCAATTTTTTATCTGTAGGGGCGGCGTTTCGCCGCCGAAAGCTGTATTGTAACCCGACGGGCGCACACATGGGTGCGCCCCTACAGAATATCTTCATTTCTGTGAAAACCCACAAAACCCAGAAAGTCCAGGGACAAAAAATAAAAAATTTCTTTGAGTAGGTATAATATTCTGCCAATTAGTTAAAAATTAATATTTATCATTATTCATATATTTATTTAATTTTCAGCTGTGCATATGCTTTTTTTTCAGAAAAAATGTCCGTGGACTTTGTGGGTTTTGTGGACTTTCTAAAAATAAAAAGCAGTTACCCGACCTTTAAAGTCAGAGTAACTGCTGATTTTTATGCTATAGATACAACTCCGTCATCTGAAATAACTGTATCTTCCTTTTTACTTCTTGAAATAAATCCCACAAGCAGTAATGCTGAGAATACAATTATTATCATTGCCATGAACACTATATCCTTTGTTACGTCCTGTCCCGATGCAATTGCACTGCGGAATCCGTGTACTGTATATGAGAACGGCAGATACGGATTTATATTCTGATAGAATCCGTCTGAAAGTTCCTTAGGATATGTTCCTGCACATCCGCTGAGCTGTATTACCATGAATACAAGAAGAATAAAGTCTCCGATAACACCGCCGTAGAAATTAACTGTGTATTCAAGTATAAGGAATGCCGCTGATGATACACACGCTACAAGTATTGCTCTGCCTGTGTACATCGGTGAAAATCCGTTTATAAGCTGTAAAAGTACTATCATAAGTACTGCCTGTGCTAATGCAAGACCTGTGAGTTCACCTGTCTGTTTCAGCCAATCGGCAACAGGATTTCCCGATACTTTGCGCTTTTTCGGGTCAAGTATTATACAGAATGCAAGACCTGCTACCCATAAGCCTACAGCCATCATATAAGCCGCCATTGCATTTCCGTTTGACTCAACAGGTGTACAGTAGGTTTCTGATGATTCAACAGGTGATGCAAACATTCCGTATGTGTTTTCGTCTGCCTTGATTGAATTTACGCTGTCTGCACCGTCTGAAAGTGCACTGCTTAATTTATCTGCACCATTTTCAAGTGTGAGTATTCCGTTTCCTAATTCTGCTGAGCCGTCTGCAAGCTGTGATGCACCGCTTTGTATTTTAGATGCACCGTCTTCAAGCTGTGACATTCCGTCAGTAAGTGCCGCATTGTTTTCTGTCAGCTTTTTTGTACCCTTGTAAAGTTCATCAGAGCCGTTTACAAGCTGTGCAACACCCTTTGAAAGTGAATCTGAAAGTACATTAATTCCGCCGCTGAGCTGTTCTGCTCCGCTGTTTAATGAAGAAGAATTGCTGTCAATCTGTTTAAGTCCGTTGTAAAGACTGTCTGCACCGCTGTCAAGTCCCTTTATTCCGTCGATAAGTGCGTTTGAGCCGTTATTTACAGCGGCAAGACCTGTGCTTAAACTTACTGCGCCGTCTGTATATGCTTTTACTCCGTTTTCAAGTGACTCTGCTCCGTCAGAAAGCTCTGAAAGACCTGTGTTTATAGTTCTTACAGCCTGTAAAACTCCCATTTCAGACGGCTGTGAGCCTGTTCTGTCTATTGCATTCTGTACAGATAAAAGTCCGTTTTCAAGTTCTGTTACCGCCTTTGATGCATTCGGAAGAACCTGTTTTGCACCGCTTTCAATTTCTGAAACAGATGCTTTGAGTGTTTCAAGCTTACCGCCCATATCGGATAATTCAGAAACAGAAGATGCTGTCTGTTTGAATGATGTAAGCTGTTTGCCGATATCGGTTACATTTTCTGCACAGTCTGAAACTGCTTTCTGCATTGCACCGAAATCGCTGTCTGAAAGTAATTCGGGATGCGCTGTTACAAGCTTTTTCATTGCATTCTGCATTTCAGCAAGTGACTCTGCTGTTTCCTTTGTATCTGATGCAATGCCTGTTGCAGCTGTATTCATACCCTGTGAAAATGCTGATACATCGGGAATTTCAATTGCTGAAACTGCTGAATTAAGCTGACTAATTCCGTTATTAAGTGAACCTATTCCGCTTTGCAGAGCATTAATCTGCTTTTGCTTTTCATCTGAAAGACTTGCAGAAAGAGTATCCGACATCTGCTCAACACCTTTTACAAGTGAGCCTGTTGCAGAGCAAAGTGTATCTGCACCTGCTGAAACGCTGTATGCACCCGATGAAAGCTCTCCGCTTTTCTGATTAAGCAGAGCCGCACCTTCTGATACCTGTGCAATGCCGCTGCTGTATTGTGAAAAGCCTTTTTTAAAAGTTGCAGAGCCGTTTTTGAGTTGTTCAGAGCCTGTAAGTGCCTGTGAAACTCCGTCTGTATAGTCGCTTATGCCTTTTTTAAGAGCAAGTGAGCCGTCATTAAGCTGACCTACACCGCTGTCAGCCGCTGACGAAAGACTTCCGATACCGCTGTTAAGCTGTTTTGCTCCGTCATTTACTTTAGCAACTCCGTCTGTGTATTCCGACAGACCTTTTGAAAGTGTGTGTGCGCCGTCTTCAAAGGTTAATGTGCTGTCGGCAAGCAAGCTGAGATTTTCGGTAATTTTTGTATTTCCGTCTGACAGCTTAACTGCACCGTCATATATCTGAGATGCACCGTCTGATGCATCTGTAAATCCGTTTCCGATAGTACCTAACTGGTCAAAAAGAGTTTCAGCGTAGCTTTGTGTAACGCTTGATGAGATTTCCTTTTCAATTCTGAGCAAAGCACTTTCGCTCATTTTTGATGCAATGTAGTTTGTACCCGGATTTGTAGCATATTCAAGCTTCATCTTCTGCGGATTATCGTCAAGCAGAGTAGATGCATTATGAGAGAAATTCTGCGGAATGGTGATTACCATATAATATGTGCCGTCCTGTAGTCCCTTTTCAGCAGACGTGCCGTCAACGAAACGGAAATCAAGAGATTTTTTCTCTTTCAGCTTGTCAACAAGTTCATCACCTACAGCAAGTGTTTTGCCATTGTAGTCAACAGAGTTGTCTTCATTGACTATAGCAACAGGGAGCTTGTCGGCATTGCCGTAAGGGTCCCACATTGAGCCTAAAAACAATGTCGTGTAGATTGTCGGAATAAGAATAATTCCGCATTTTGCAATTGTCTGAAAATTGCGCTGAAAAAAATTCTTTTCTTTACTCATTCAAATCATCCTTTCCTGTGTATGAAATTATACCACAGGAAAAGTGAAATTCAAATGGACACAAATGCCGTTTTGTTGCAAAATCAGACAAATGACCTGTTTTGTCTGAAAAAATAAAGCATACTGCGGTTTAAACCAAAACAGTATGCTTTAATACCATAATCAAAGAAACGTCATAATCTTAGTCTTTACCAAATCAAACGCAACATCGTTCATTCCGCTGTTGATAATAATATCAGCGGTGTACTTTGTCGGTTCGACATAGCGGTAGTGCATAGGCTTGACAGTTGACATATACTGCTCGAATACTCCTTCAATATCTCTGCCACGTTCCTTTACATCACGGATTGCTCTGCGCATTATTCTTTCATCGGCATCAGCTTCGACAAATACCTTGATATCAAGAAAATCTCTTAATTCTTCATTCTGAAGAACAAGTATGCCTTCAACAATTATTACCTTTCTCGGCTCAATTGTAATGGTTTTGTCAGACCTGTTATGCTGTGAAAAATTGTATTTCGGACATTCAACAGCCTGTCCTTCTTTAAGTGCTTTAAGATGTGAAATAAGCAGTTCTGTTTCAAGTGCATCGGGATGGTCATAGTTGATTTTTCTGCGTTCTTCAAGGGGAATATCATCACGTCTTTTGTAATAGTCATCGTAACTGATAACAGCAATTCTGTCTCCGAATTCCTTTTTAAGCCGATTGGTAAAGGTTGACTTTCCCGAACCTGTTCCGCCGGCTACACCGATTATTATTGTATCCATAATTTTCGCTCCCTTACTTATTAAAAACAAACTGCACAACAGTCCACAGTATTCCAAAACCCGCATCATGCATCAATAGTCCATACGCAGTTCCGAGAAAAATATATCCCGCCATGACAGGTATTGTTTTCGGAAATGCATATCTTAATGCTTTTATCAAAATAATTCCTGCTTTCAATATATGATTACGAAACGCAAAATCATATGTATTTTGCGTTTCCTTCTGTGTGTCGAAACACTATATTTTGTTCGGATAATTACGGGCGGCGGAACGCCGCCCCTACATAAAATAACGATATATAGCCGATTTGCAGAAGTGTTGTTTCGTTGTCCGCTTTGTTTTATGATATTATTATGACTTTTTCAACAGACAGTAGGAAACGCAAAAACGTATGATTTTTGCGTTTCCTTACTTGATTATTGCACCATAAAACTCAAATGTCAATCATTTTTGCGTATCGCAGAGCATACGTTTCATCATGCAAAGGTCAAACACATTGATTTCACCGTCATCATTTAAATCAACAGCTTTCCAGTTTATCAGTTCTGTATCGGAAACTGATAAAAGCCAGTTCTGAAGAGTAACTGCATCAGAAATATTAAAAGCGCCGTCTCCATTAGCATCACCCGAAACGATTGTCTGTGTGCTTTCTTCGGACATTCTCACGCTTTCCTGTGTTTCAAAGCAGTATCTCCAAATACTGCCGTCATTTCTTATAAACCACGCATAGCCCTTGTCCTGTTCTTCAACATATTCAGCGCCTATTACTTCTTTGACATCAGAAATTGCAAAATGCTGTTCCGCAAGGTTTATTGTAAGAACATCATCGTTAGTGATAATCCATCTTATCAGCAAATCAGCGCCGTCTCCGTATTTGCTGTCGTATGCGTGAATATAGAATGTGCCGTCATCGTGGAAAAGTTCGCTGTTGTCAACAGG
>JAKSQU010000115.1 GCA_024403965.1 Ruminococcus sp. | reverse complement strand
AAGCAAGACACACACATAGCCGTCAGGCGGTAATTGTGCGGTGTTGCCTTAAAACAGTATAACATATATAAAGATAAGTGTCAATTGACAAGATGACTATTTTTAGAGGGATTAGGGAGATATTTGTGGATTGAATCATAAACTGAGTAGAAATCGTCTGTTTAATATTACGGTACATTACATTATTGTAATATTCCAATACGTCTTGCCAAACCTAAAAAAATATGCTATAATCAGAAAAAACAAAGGAGATACAACAAATGAACATACAGATTTTCGGAACTAAAAAATGCTTTGACACAAAGAAAGCAGAAAGATATTTCAAGGAAAGAGGAATAAAGTATCAGCTTATCGACATGAAAGAAAAGGGAATGAGCAAGGGTGAATTCAACAACGTTAAACAGGCAGTCGGCGGAACAGAAAAGCTGATTGATGATAAATGCAGGGATAAGGATCTGCTTGCACTTCTCAATTATCTTACAGAAGAAGACAGAGACGAAAAAATCCTTGAAAATCCAAAGGTAATAAAAACTCCCGTAGTCCGCAACGGCAAAAAAGCAACAATAGGTTACTGTCCGGACGTGTGGAAAAAATGGGAATAAACTTGTTAAAAAATAAAAATATATAAAAAATATGAAATTTTTTTCTGAAAAGTAGTGCAATTTCAAAATAAATATGTTATAATATGTATAGTTCAGTATTGTGAACTGATATACAATGATAAATAATATCTAAAATACATAGGGATTTATCCCGAAAGGAGTAATAATTATGGGACTTATTCATGCAGCACTTGCAGGCTTCAGCACAACACTTGCAGATACATGGATGGATTACTTTGTATGTGAATCCATTGATGTAAATACACTTGTTGTAAAGGCAACAAAGAGAACAGGTAAGGGTTCTTCTAACAAAAGAGGCAATGAAAACGTAATCACAAAGGGCAGCAAGATTGTAGTATTTGATGGTCAGGCAGCTATCATGGTTGAACAGGGCGTTGTAATCGAAGTTGCAACAGAGCCTGGCATATATGAATATGATGCAGGCACACCTGGTATCTTCTCAAGCACATTCGGTCAGGGCTTAAAGGACACATTCAAGGAAATGTGGAACAGAATCAAGCACGGCGGCGGAGCAGCAGAGGATGCAAGAGTTTACTATTTCAACACAAAGGAAATTCTTGACAACAAGTTCGGTACACAGAATCCTATTCCGTTCAGAATGGCATATCAGGATTTAGGCAGAAGCTTCACAGTAGGCGTACGCTGCAACGGTATCTATTCATATAAGATTGTTGATCCTGTACTTTTCTATACAAATGTATGCGGAAACATTACAACAGAATATAAGCGTTCAGAAATTGACAATACACTCAAAACTGAATTCATTGATGCACTTCAGCCTTCATTTGCTGCAATTTCAGCATCAGGAATCAGATATGATGAACTTCCGCTCAGACAGAACGAAGTTAAAAAGGCTGTAAACGAAGAACTCAGTGCTGAATGGGTAATGAAGAGAGGTCTCAGCGTAGAAAAGGTTGCAATTAATTCAGCAACTATTTCCGATGAAGACAACAAGCGTATTCAGGACTTTGAAGACAGAGCATGGAATACAAATCCTGCAAATGCAGCAGCAACACTCGTTGAGGCACAGGCACAGGCTATGCAGAATGCAGCAAGCAATCCTAACGGCGCAGCTATGGGACTTTTCGGAATGGGAATGGCTCAGCAGGCAGGCGGTTTAAATGCTCAGAATCTCTTTAATATGAGTGCACAGAACGGCGTAACAGGAGCATCTACAGCACCTGCACCAAAGACAGAGGGCGGCTGGAGCTGTTCATGCGGCAAGACAAACACAGGAAAGTTCTGTGCTGAATGCGGAAAGCCAAAGCCTGCAGATGCAGATGGCTGGACATGTTCATGCGGAACAACAAACAAGGGTAAGTTCTGCGCAGAATGCGGCAAGCCAAAGCCGTCAGATGCACCAAAGTACCGCTGTGACAAGTGCGGCTGGGAACCTGAGGATCCGTTTAATCCACCGAAATTCTGCGGTGAATGCGGAGATCCTTTCAATGATGCAGATATAGTTAAGTAAAAAATATAAAAAACCGCACACTTTCTGTGCGGTTTTGTCTTAAAAAAGGAGTGAGGCAAATGTCAGAGCTAATAGAATACAAATGTCCCGCCTGTTCGGGAAAGCTCGAATTTGACAGTTCAGTACAGAAAATGAAATGTCCGTACTGCGATTCAGAATTCGATGTAGCATCTCTTATGGCACATGATGAACAGCTTAATACCCCGGATGTAGATAATATGAACTGGGAGGTTGAGGCCGGCGGAGAATGGTCTGACGGAGAAACCGACGGCATGAAGATATACAAATGTCAGTCATGCGGCGGTGAAATTGTAGCAGACAGTACAACATCAGCAACACATTGTCCTTACTGCGACAATCCGATAGTAGTTTCGGGAAACTTCTCAGGTGATTTAAAACCTGACTATGTAATACCTTTCAAGCTGAATAAAGAGGCGGCAAAGCAGTCACTTTTCAAGCATCTGGAGGGAAAAAAGTTACTGCCTAAAGTATTCAGAAATGAAAATCATATTGACGAAATCAAGGGAGTCTATGTCCCCGTATGGCTGTTTGATGCAGATGTAAATGCAGATATCAGATACAAGGGCGAAAGAACACGCACATGGTCTGACAGTACATACAGATATACCGAAAGGTCATATTACGCAGTAACAAGAGCAGGAAAAACAGCTTTTGAATTCGTACCTGTAGACGGTTCATCAAAAATGGATGACGAACTTATGCAGTCAATTGAGCCTTTTGATTTTAAAGATGCAGTACCGTTTCAGACAGCGTATCTTTCGGGATATCTTGCTGATAAATATGACGTAACAGCAGAAGACAGCGTCGAAACGGCAAACACAAGAATTAAGAATACTACAGAAGACCAGTTCAGACAATCCGTACAGGGATATCAGAGTGTAATTCGTGAAAGCGGAAGAATAGACCTTAAAAACGGAAAGGCGAAATATGTACTTTATCCTGTATGGCTGTTGAATACATCATGGAACGGTAAAAAATATACATTTGCAATGAACGGACAGACAGGTAAATTTGTAGGTGACCTTCCGACAGACAGCGGAGCAGCATTCAGATATTTTGTCGGAATAGCCGCATTAGTAACAGCAGTATTGTTCATATTTGCAAAACTGCTTGGAATGGCATAAGGAGGCGGCATATGAAAATTAAAAAGTTTGTTTCCGCAATTGCATCAGTAATGCTTATTATGTCAGCAGGGATTTCGTTGTCAGCCTATGCTGAAAACGGCTACGGAGATATAATTGATGCCGCAGGTGAATATGACGTTAACTATGATGACGAAATAATGCCGCTTGACATTGATGAATCCGATTACGATATACTTACAGATGAAACTGAAGAAGAAATTGATATTTTCGCAAACGGTGATGCAGCATTATACAGCATTACAGAAGAAGACTCATATGATATCGGAAGCTATGAAACATCATCGAAATCAAGCAAACCCGATACAGTAACATCGTTCATAGTATGCCTTGTTATAGGAATAATTACGGCAGCAGTTATTGTAGGTTCAATGAAATCAAAGATGAAAACTGTCAGAAAAAATACAAGAGCAACAGATTATCAGAAACGTGACAGCTTTGTGCTTGAACGCAGAGAAGATGCATTTCTTTACAAAAAAATTGAAAAGACAGCAATTCCACGTTCAAATACCGCTCAGAATAATAAATAAACAGTTGACATAAAAGTGTTTTTAATGTATAATTATTCTATCAATAAATAATATAGATAAATCGGAGGATAAAAAATATGTGCGGAATAGTAGGTTTTACAGGAGACAATCAGGCTGCACCAATTCTGCTTGACGGTCTTTCAAAACTTGAATACAGAGGTTACGATTCAGCAGGTATTGCAGTTCGTGACGGCAATTCAGAGACAGAGATTGTCAAGGCGAAGGGCAAGCTCAAGGTACTCAAGGAAATGACAAACAACGGTGAGGCAGTTACAGGCAGCTGCGGTATAGGACATACAAGATGGGCAACTCATGGTGAACCATCAACAGTAAATGCACATCCGCATTCAAGTGATGACGGAAATGTAATTGCAGTACATAACGGAATTATCGAAAACTATCAGGAACTCCGTGAAAAGCTTACAAAGAGCGGATATTCATTCAGCTCACAGACAGATACAGAGGTTGCAGTAAAGCTTATTGATTATTATTTCAAGAAATACGGTCTTGGTCCTGTTGATTCAATTGCAAGAGCAATGATAAGAATCAGAGGTTCATATGCACTTGCAGTAATGTTTGCAGATTTCCCGGGAGAAATCTATACAGCAAGAAAAGACAGCCCTATGATTATCGGTATCACAAATGGTGAAACATATGTTGCATCAGATGTGCCTGCAATTCTCAAGTATACAAGAAATGTATACTACATAGGAAATATGGAAATTGCCAAGCTTGAAAAGGGCAGGGTAACATTCTATAATATTGACAGAGAAGAAATCAGCAAGGAAATGACAGAGATTAAGTGGGATGCAGAGGCGGCTGAAAAGGGCGGCTATGAACACTTTATGCTCAAGGAAATCCACGAACAGCCAAAGGTTGTAAAGGATACGATCAATTCAGCAGTTAAGGACGGAAAGATTGATTTCAGTGAAATCGGACTCACAGAAGATGAAATGAAGAAGATTTCACAGATTTACATTGTAGCATGCGGTTCAGCTTATCACGTAGGAATGGCAGCACAGTATGTAATCGAAGACCTTACAACAATTCCTGTAAGAGTAGAGCTTGCATCAGAATTCAGATACAGAAAGATGTCACTTGTAAAGGACAGCCTTGTAATAATCATCAGTCAGTCAGGTGAAACAGCAGACAGCCTTGCAGCACTCCGCATGGCTAAGGATAAGGGAATCAAGACACTTGGTATTGTAAATGTAGTAGGCTCATCAATTGCAAGAGAGGCAGATAATGTATTCTACACACTTGCAGGACCTGAGATTTCAGTTGCTACAACAAAGGCATACAGCACACAGCTTATCGCAGGATATCTTCTTGCAATCAGCTTTGCAAAGGCAAGGGAAGAAATCACAGAGGAGCAGTATAACGAGCTTATCAGTGAACTCTATACAATTCCTGAGAAGATTGAGAAAATCCTTGAAGACAAGGAAAGAATCCAGTGGTATGCAAACAAGCTTGCAGGCGCAAAGGATGCATTCTTTATCGGACGTGGAGTTGACTATGCAATTTCACTTGAAGGCAGCTTAAAGATGAAGGAAATCAGCTATATTCATTCTGAGGCATATGCTGCAGGTGAATTAAAGCACGGACCAATCAGCCTTATTGAAGACGGCATAACAGTAATCGGTGTACTCACACAGCCGGACCTTTACGAAAAGACAGTAAGCAACATGGTAGAGGTAAAGAGCCGTGGAGCATCACTTATGGGACTTACAACATACGGAAACTACAGCATTGAAGACCTTGCCGACTTCACAGTATACATTCCGCAGACAGATACACATTTCACAGGAAGTCTTTCAGTAATACCGCTTCAGCTTTTAGGATACTATGTATCAGTAGCAAAGGGATATGACGTAGACAAGCCGAGAAATCTTGCAAAGAGCGTAACAGTTGAATAAATAAGC
>JAKSQU010000114.1 GCA_024403965.1 Ruminococcus sp. | reverse complement strand
GGTCTGCCCTTTTCTCATTCACCAAAAATTTTTCCAAAAAGCGAAAGCAACGGCGGTGCAATACTGCATCCCAAAGCCACTGTCCACTGCACTCTATTCGGCATTACTGTTTCAAAAATCACCTGCATCTGCGGTACTGATACTGCAAGGATAAGCACAAGCAGTGACACTAAAACTGCTCCTGTCAGCTTTGGATTTCTGAACGGAGATATCCCGAAAACTGTTTTTCGTTCACTTCGGCACTCAAAAACGTGTATCAGCTGTGACATTACAAGCGTTATAAGTGCACATGTTCTTGCGGCTGTCAGATTTCCGCCCATGTACATAACCGCACTGAATGATGCAAGAGTTGAAAGTCCGATAAATAATCCACGAAATATTATTTTCTGCATAAGACCGTCTGAGAAAAATCCTTCGTCCGATTTTCTCGGCGGTCTGTTCATTATATCATTTTCGGGCGGCTCCATTCCAAGTGCAACCGCAGGCAATCCGTCTGTTACAAGATTTACAAGCAGTATCTGCACAGGAAGAAGAATTATCGGCATTCCCATAAGTATTCCGAAAAACATCGTCAGCACTTCTCCTATATTGCACGAAAGCATATAGCGGACAAATTTCCGTATATTTGCATATACGCACCGCCCCTGTTCAACTGCGCCTACAAGCGTTGAAATATTGTCATCAAGCAGAATTACATCAGCCGCCTGTTTTGTAACATCTGTACCTGTTATGCCCATTGCAACTCCTACATCGGCTTCCTTTATCGCAGGAGCGTCATTTACTCCGTCACCTGTCATTGTCACAATTTCGCCAAGTCTTTTGAAACTGCGGACAATTCTCAGCTTGTGACGGGGCTCAACTCTTGCAAATACTGTGTATTTCCCTATCACATTGTCAAGCTCACTATCTGAAATTCTGTCAAGCTCTGCACCTGTCATTGCTTTTCCGCCACGCAGTAATCCGCATTTTTTCGCAACAGCAACAGCCGTTTTTTTGTGGTCACCTGTTATCATAACAGTTTTCACAGATGCCGCCGCACATTTTCTCACAGCAATTCGGCTTTCTTCTCTCGGCGGATCAATCATTCCGCAAAGTCCGAGAAATACAAGATTTCCACGCTGTGCATCAAAATTCTCCGACACACAGTATGCAAGCGCAATTACTCTCAAAGCATTTTCCGACATTTCATCTGCACGCTTTTCGATATAGTTTCTCACAGACCTTTCAATCGGCAGAATTTCGCCGTTTTCATTCATATACTGTGTACAGCGTGGAATAATAACTTCCGCCGCACCCTTGAAATACGTTATATTTTCACTCCCGAAACTACAGCCTACAGCCATAAAACGTGTTTCACTGTCAAAGGGATATTCTTCATTTTTTCGGTAAATAAGGTCAGATTTTGTTATTCCCGACTTAGCCGCCGCAATCAGCATAGCAATTTCTGTAGGGTCACCTGTTACATTCCATTCGCCCTTTCCCGTAAGCTGTCCACGATTTCTTGATTTTACGGGAACATCAGTATTTATCTCTGCTGTCGAACACACAACAGCGCATTTCATAGTTTCGCAAAGGGATTTTTCATATTTCGGATTTACTGTTTTTCCGTCATTTCCCTTAGTCACAGCACCGCTTATGCGGTAACCCATACCGCTGAAATGATATGTATTTTCTGCTGTACTCATTTCGGTAACTGTCATTTTATTTTCGGTAATTGTACCTGTTTTATCCGAACATATTACAGATGTACAGCCGAGAGTTTCAACGCTGTGCAGTTTATTTACAAGTGCCCTTTGTTTCAGCATACGATTTACAGCAAGCGCAAGGGCGATTGTAACAGTTGCAGGCAGACCTTCGGGAATTGCCGCAATTGCGATTGTAATGCCCGTCATCAGCATATCGAAAACATTTTCTCCACGCAGTACCCCTGCACCGAAAACCGCAATGCATACTATAACGCATATAACAGCAACAACCTTTCCAAGTTCAGCAAGACGTTTCTGCAAAGGTGTCATTTCATGACCGATATCAGAAAGCATTTCAGAAATTCTGCCCATCTGCGTGTTTTTTCCTGTTGCGATAACTATTGCTGTACAAGTGCCCTTTACCGCAGATGTACCGCAATAAATGATGTTCGGCTTATTCAGAGAATTGTCCTTGTCTGTTTCCGAACATTCCTTTTTCGCAACAGGAACAGATTCTCCCGTAAGGACGGATTCATCAGCAAAAAAAGACGCAGATTCAAGTATATTGCAGTCCGCAGGTATCCTGTCACCGCTTTCAAGTTCAATTACATCACCGTTTACAAGCTGTGACGCATTTATTACTTTAAGCACACCGTCACGTCTGCATTTCGCAACAGGTGAAGTCATAGCTTTCAGCGCTTCAAGAGTGTGTTCTGTACGATATTCCTGTATAAAGCCCAGAATTGCATTCAGCAGAACGATTATGATAATTGTTACAGCATCAGAAATCTCTCCAAGCAAAAACGATACAACTGTTGCACCAAGCAGTATCATTACCATAACATCTCTGAATTGCCCTATAAATATCCCTACAGCACTGCTTTTCCGTTCACCGCCAAAAACATTTTCACCATCTCTGCGAAGTCTCTCAGCCGCCTCTTTTTCAGTAAGTCCCATTATCTCACCCTTTCAGAAGTATCTGTTATATCATATTCCTCCCCTGTGCCTGTTATTCCTTGTTTCTGCGGTTTACTCCTGTATACTGGTATCTTATTGAGGGAAACCCTTTTGAAAAAGGGTTTGCTTACCGCACGGTACCCTCTGTCACTTCGTGACATCTCCCTACACTGTAGGGAGTCACCCTCAAACTCCCTTCCTAAAACTTTTTGCGCTAAATTTTTAAAGGCTATACCGCCATTCCAAGCAATTACAAGCTTTCTTATAACTGCGTGGCGGTATAGCCTTTAAAAATTTTAATACAGAAAGTCTTTGGAAAGGGGTCTGGGGAAGAACCTTTCTTCAGAAAGGTTTGCCCCAGTAAAATCACCCGTAATACAAGAATAAACCGCAAAAAACGGGGAATAACAGATACAGAGGAGGGATATGAATGGCAGAATATTCAGAACGGGGGGTTTTTCAACACTGCGGAGGTGCGTATGTTGAAAACTTTGCATCTGTAGTTGGAAAGAAAGAGGGCGACGGACCGCTTGGTGCTTATTTTGATGAGATAATCGAAGACAGTCATTTCGGAAAGCAGACGTGGGAACAGGCTGAAAGCAGATTTCAGCTTGAGGCTGTTTCGCTTGCGGTGAAAAAATCGGGACTTATAAGTGATGATATAGACGTTATTTGTTCGGGTGACCTTACAAATCAGTGCATAGGCTCGTCATATGGACTGCGTGAACTTGAAATACCTTTTCTGTGTCTTTACGGGGCATGTTCGACAATGGCGGAGGGCATTATAATTTCTTCCGTACTTGCAGAAAGCGGTTGCGCAAAACGAACAGCCGCAGTAACATCATCTCACTTTTCAACAGCAGAACGTCAGTTTCGTTCACCGCTTTCATACGGCGGACAGCGTACACCTACAGCACAATGGACGTGCACAGCGTCGGGATGTATAATAATTTCATCTGAAAAAAGCAGTATAAGAATAGTCGGCGGCTGTATCGGAAAAATAGCAGATATGGGCATAAACGACATAACAAATATGGGCAGTGCAATGGCACCTGCCGCCGCCGAAACCATAAATCGTTATCTTAAAGCTACAAATACATCTCCTAATGACTACGACAGAATAATCACAGGTGACCTTGGAGACGTTGGCAGTGCACTGCTGAAAGAAACAATGCAGAAACAGGGTACAGACATATCGAAACAGCACTGCGACTGCGGCTCAATGATTTTCGACAATGAAAAACAGGATACACACAGTGGCGGCTCGGGTTGCGGATGCAGTGCGGCAGTGCTGTGCGGATATATTCTTCCAAAGCTGAAAAGCGGAGAATTCAGCAATATACTGTTTATTGCAACAGGTGCGCTTATGTCCCCTGTTTCATTACAGCAAGGCGAATCAATTCCGTCAGTTGCACATCTTGTTCATTTCAGAAAGGAACAGTAAAATGGCATTTGACATGATAAAAGCATTTCTGACAGGCGGAATTATATGTGCCGTCGGACAGATTTTAATTGACTTTACAAAGCTTACCCCTGCACGAATACTGACAGGCTTTGCCGTATCGGGAGTAATACTTTCAGCACTCGGAATTTACGGATATATCGTTGATTTCGGCGGTGCAGGAGCAACTGTGCCGTTGACAGGTTTCGGACATCTTCTTGCACAGGGCATGAAAAAAGCCGTAACAAAGGACGGATTTATCGGAATATTCACAGGCGGACTCACAGCATCCGCAGGCGGAATAACCGCCGCACTGCTTTCGGGACTCGCCGCATCTGTTTTTTTCAGACAGCGTGATAAGGAGTCATAGAAAATAAACAGTACGATGGATGATTTTATCATTCATCGTACCAATTTATGTGCATTTTTCACTATAGAATAAATGCAAATATATTCTTTTTGTATTTTTCGCCGATTTGATAAATAAACGCTTGACTTT
This sequence comes from Ruminococcus sp., assembly GCA_024403965.1. GTDB lineage: Bacteria > Bacillota > Clostridia > Oscillospirales > Ruminococcaceae > Ruminococcus. Next base: position 1,159 of record JAKSQU010000114.1, on the reverse strand, counting down.
TTCTCAAATATGTAGTATACTAAGTAAGTCGCAGGGGACAAGTACTTACGACAAAGAAATGGCGGCATAGCTCAGCTGGCTAGAGTACTCGGTTCATACCCGATTGGTCGTTGGTTCAAATCCTACTGCCGCTACCATAAACGGCCCGTTGGTCAAGAGGTTAAGACATCGCCCTTTCACGGCGGAATCATGGGTTCAATTCCCGTACGGGTCACCATTTCAAGCTCTCGGAAACGCCTAAATACAGGCGTTTCCGAGTTTTTCTTTTATCCGAAAATTTGATTTGTACGCTATTTGTACGCTATTCGTATTTTTCAGCGTACAAGCATTGCTTTTTCATTCTCCCTTTATGAATAATAATGAATATTATTCACTGAACTCTTATTACATAAAACAAGCTCGCTGCCTGTTGTTCATCAGATGTCAGCGAGCTTATTTTTATATTATTCCTCTTCTGTACTTTCCTCCTGAGGCAGAAATGCAAAAGCTTTGTCCATAGCTTCGGAAACCCTCGCCTGTGCATTCTGAAACATATGTGAATATACATTCAGAGTTGTTCCTGAATTACAATGACCTAATGCACCTGAAACCGTTGTAACATCAAGCCCTGCTGAAATAAGTGAGCTTGCTGCAAAGTGTCTGAAACTATGTATACCGTAAAACGGCAGACCGTTGTTCTCACAGAATTCCTTCAGCCATCCGTATGGTGTCTGATTGTTCATAGGCTCACCGTTCCATTTCACAAAGAGTCTGTCTGTTTCTACCCACTTGCTTCCAATTCGTAAAGCCTCTTCATCCTGCTCCAGTTTATATTCTTTCAGTATCTCCATAATATAGGGAGATATTTTCAGAACACGCTGAGAGCGTTTTGTTTTTGTGGTATCGGTATATGTACCACGCTCTGCGGTATAGTTTGAAGTGCGCTTGATGGTAATGATATCATTCTCAAAATCAACATCCTTCCATTCAAGACCAAGCATTTCACTTCTTCTGAATCCGCTGTAAGCAATCAGGAAGAAGAATGCCTTATACTTCAGAGGTTCTCCTTGAATAGCTGTAAGCAGATGTGCCATCTCTTCCTGTGAATAAATCTGTTTCTCCTTAACCTCACCTTTAGGAATCGTAACTTTTCTGCATGGATTATCTGAAAGCAAGTCCA
>JAKSQU010000113.1 GCA_024403965.1 Ruminococcus sp. | reverse complement strand
CATCAGGATTTTGATAGGTCATTCTCCAGAATGGGTATTTTATGATTGCAGGAGTATTCATGCCAACACCGAGTTCAAGGAAAAGAATATGTTTGTTCTTATGCATTTCAAGGTATTCAGAATACCTCTCAGCTGCAGAATTCCAGCCCGCATCCTCAACAAAACTGTCATCTGCACGAAGATTCATTGACATAGGCTTGTGACATTTCGGGCATAGCGGTATAAGGTCAGACGGAATACGCATATTCTTCTGAGTCTCAAACATTTTCATGATTATCGTTTCATTGTCATATGTTTCATTATGGCAAGGCTCAGAGCATTGGAAAAGACCATAATCACCCTGAGTGTAGAAAAGTCTTTTCTTATCAAATCCTGCCTTCTGAAACTGATGATCAACATTTGTTGTCAGCACAAAATAATCCTTATCCTTTACAAGCTCAAAAAGTCTTTTATAAGTGCCGTTATCATTATCCATGTACCGATTGATATAGATGTATCTTGACCAGTATGCCCAGTGTTCTTCAAGAGTTTCAAAAGGATAAAATCCACCTGAATACATATCACTGAAACCGTATTTTTCAATAAAATCTGAAAAATACTTCTTAAATCTTTCTCCCGAATAGGTATATCCTGCGGCAGTTGAAAGTCCTGCACCTGCACCGATTATAATGCAGTCAGCCGTGATGATAGCTTTTTTCAGCTTTTCAATCTCATCCGAGTAATCTTTTGTAAATCTCATAATCTTCATCTCCGAACACATTGAAAATTACCTGTATATCATTATTTTTTAGGAATTCCCTTACCGTATTTACTGCAATTTCAGCCGCCTCATATTTGGGGAATCCAAATACACCCGTGGATATACAGCAAAAAGCAATGTTTCTGATTTTATGCTGTACAGCAAGTTCCAGACAGGATATATAACAGCTTTTCAGCAGATTGCAATGTTCTTTTGTAAGTTCTCCATTAACGATTGGACCGACAGTATGTATTACATAGTTGCAAGGCAGATTATATGCGGAAGTGATTTTTGCCTGTCCTGTCGGTTCTTCACAGCCTTGCTTTTCCATTATTTCAGCACATTCAAGTCGAAGCTTTACTCCTGCAAAGGTATGAATACAATTATCAATGCATGCATGACAAGGAACATAACATCCTGTCATTCCGCTGTTAGCGGCATTGACGATGGCTCCGCATTTTATGGTTGTAATGTCACCCTGCCAAAGATAAATATTATTTTCAATCGGCTGTAAATCAGCAATATCAGTGATACCTTTTCTTAGAATCTCACTCTGCAGGAATTCGTTTTCAGAATTTATATATTCCTCTGATATTTCATTTGCAGGACGAACATTCACAAGACTTCTGTATAGTCTGAACTGTTCAGACTTTTCTTTGGGTATGCTTATCTGCATACCACGTTCTTTTATAAGATATTCAATCAGCTTCCTCATGATAATCACCTCTTTTTTACTGCATTTGCAGGACAGACCTTCATACAGTTTCCGCAATGCAGACAATTGTTTGCACGGATGACTGCTTTGTCTGAAATATCAATACAATTCTGTGGACAAACATCCAGACACGCTCCACAGGCGATACATGATTCATCAATGTAATATCCGTTCTGAATCTCTGTAGTTTTTCCGAATGTAAAGCTGTCACGTTCAATCGGCTTTTTTGATAAGTCAAACCATTCACCGTTTCCCTCGTAAATACAGAATACTGTGAGAGCTTGTCGGCTTTGTTCTGTAGGATAAATCTCATTCATATACGGATTGTGTTCAAAAAGAACAGACAGCATTTCAGATCCGATTTCCCGTACTTTTCCACGAACTGAAACTGCGATGCTGTGCATAGTATCCTCGCCCTTAAAACATGAAAGTGACAGATATTCCTTATCTCTCAGCCTGTGATAAAAATTCTTGCCCTTTGCTGTCAGAAAGTAAAGTCCATTTTCGTCACAGTACATCATATCAATCACACAAGTAACAGGAAGTCCGTTTTCATCAACAGTTGCAACAACGGTGGTATGTATTTCATTTACTATATATTCAAGATATTTTTTGCAAGATTTCATTGATATCACCTCATGTTTATTATACATAATTTTACAGAAAAAGTCAAAGAGGACTGTATTATACAGCCCTCCGATAATTGCTTATTCAGCTACTATTGCATCGGTCATTGTATATCCTTCAAGAGAATTCTCCTTTACCTGAATACAAGCAAAGCTGACAGCAGAGTCTTCACCTGCAAAGAACTGTCTTTTAGCTGACGGAGAAATTCTGAGCCAGTCACCGGCATTCAGTTCAACTGTCTCATCATCAATAACAGCTTTTCCCTTGCCGGAAAGAATAACATAAATTTCTTCGTTCTGCTTGTGTGAGTGAACAAAAGGAACGCCTGCACCTGCAGGAAGATTGTTAATGCTTACCTCTGCACCTGTGAGAGAAAGAACATCATGAAGTTCTGTCCTTGCGTCCTGTGCCACGCTTGTTTTGCTGAAATTACTCATAAAAATTACCTCCTGATTTTCAAGGGATTGTCCCTTGTGTTGATTCAAGTATATCACAGCTTTTATATTTGCACAAGTACGCACTTTTTTGTAACATAGTTACTTCAAAGTAACTATTGCGGTGTTTGGAGATTATCTTTGAAAAAATTTTCAGATTGACAAAATGAGTGCAGTATGCTATAATTAATATAACATCAAAATTTGAACTATTGGAGTATTTCGTGCTATGAAACGTGAAGATTTACCTGAGTGTGATGTGGCGGCCACAGTACAGATTATAGGAAGTAAATGGAAACTGCTGATTTTGCGAAATCTGCAATATCGTCCGTGGAGATTCAATGAGCTGAGAAAATCCCTTGACGGAGTAAGTCAGAAGGTTTTAACCGACAGTTTGCGTCAGCTTGAAACAGACGGAATTATTTCAAGAACCGTTTACCCTGAAGTTCCGCCAAGAGTTGAGTACGCTCTTACAGATTTAGGTGAATCTATTAAGCCTATTCTCTCTGCTATGGAAGTATGGGGAAAGAATTATAAAGATAATTTATAAATAACAGCGACCATACTTGAACAGGAGATAGAATGTTCATACAATAAATATTCATGATACCAAAGGTGTAGTATATACTTTTGAAGAATATAGATTTTGGGCTGCTTAGGAGAAATCAAATTCTCCTGAGCAGCTTCTTTTTATATTTTACTGTATATAATCTTTTTTACTTTATCCAGCTCTTTACTTTATCAAGTGCTGTATCAACAGAACTTCCCATAATTGCAAGTCCTTTTGTAACATCAGCACCCTTTGCAGTTTTTCTGATGTCACTTTCAGTTGAAGAAAGTCCTGAGCCTTCATGTGTGCAGAACGGATACAGACGGAATTGATGCAAACGGAAGTATCATTGTAAACGGTGGCACAATTGATGTAACAGGAAATTCTACATTTGACTATGATGCTTCTGCACAGTATAACGGTGGTACTAACATAGTAAATGGTATGCAGGTAAATGAAATTCCGCAGTCCATGATGGGCGGCAGAGGCGGATTTGGCGGTGGTCATGGCGGCAGAATGTGGTGAAATATCTTTGTGCGGTTTTGCCCTTGCTTTTCTGCACAGCAAATGCTATAATTATAACAGTTTAAAGGAACGGAGCAAAACAAATGAAATCAGCATTATATTATGGTGTAAAAAACATAGAAATAGCAGATTTGCCTGATTACGAATGCGGTGATGATGCCGTAATTCTGAAAAACATATATTCAAGCATATGTGGTACAGATGTAGCGGTTTATAATCATGGTCTCGGACTTGGACACAGAATAAATATCGGCGGAGAATTCGGACATGAAACAGTTTGCAGAATATCTGCTGTGGGTAAGAATGTAACTGATTTCAAGGTCGGTAACAGAGTTTATCCTTATCCTTTGCTTATAACGGGAGATAAAAGCCGTGCAGGTACAATAGGCGGATTTTCTGAATATATTTACTGTCCGTGTCCCGAATGGGAAAAGTCACTTTATCACGTTGATGAAAGTATTACAGATAAATGTGCCGCATTGATTGAACCTTTCACAGTCGGATGCAGAGCCGCAAGAAGAAGTATCCCGCAGAAAAATGAAAAAGCCGTTGTGTTCGGTGCAGGAACAATAGGAATTGCGGCGGCGATTTCATTGAAATACTTTGGCTGTAGTCAGGTGGTTATCTGTGACTATTCCGATTTCAGACTTAATATCTGTAAAGAGCTTGGATTTGAAGTTTACAACAATAAAAACGATGCAGATTTAGACGGTTTAAAGTCAATTACTGGAGAAACCCGTGGCATAAATGGTACAGCAATTGACTGCGATATATGGATAGATGCCGCAGGTGCAGACAGTATTCTCACAGCATATGAAAATCTCGGAAAATTCAACAGCAGAATGGTACTTGTGGCTGTCGGAACAAACAAAAGAGAAATTGACATTCTCGGTCTGACATTCGGACAGAAATCAATCACAGGAAGCGGCGGATATACTCCCGATGACGTTCACGATGTAATGGAAATAATGAAATCAGGCAAGTGGAATATTGAAAAGCTGATTACAGATGAATATTCACTTGATGAGCTGTCAGCAGCAATTGAAAGGGCATCTGATGTTGATAATGCTTTGAATGTGGTTATTTCGTTTGAATAGTCGATAAAAATTTCTATTTATTAACGATAAAGATTATAAAAAATCTCCTTTGACAAATCAGAAAAAATATGCTAAAATAAGACCAGATGTGTAGCTTTCGAGCGTAAGTCCAATCGGAAGCTGCACTAATCTCAGAACAATAAGACGTGCAGTTTCGGCTGCACGTTATTTTTTTGTGAAGAGAGGAAAATCAATGGAAGAAACCAAAAACAACAGAATGGCAGTAATGCCTGTAAAACGTCTTATGCTGTCGATGGGAATACCTATGATAATTTCAATGGTATTGCAGGCAGTATATAACATTGTAGACAGTGCCTTTGTATCTAATATGGCTGAAAACGGAGAAAATGCTCTTAATGCTTTAACTCTTGCATTTCCATTGCAGATATTAATGGTGGCTGTCGGAATCGGAACAGGTGTCGGAGCAAATGTGCTTGTGGCGAAAAGTCTCGGAATGAAGGACAATGAACGTGCAAACAGAGCTGCAGGAAATGCAGTATTCCTTGCGTTTGTGATTTATATTGCATTTCTGATTTTCGGAATTGTCGGTTCAGGTGCATATATTCATTCACAGACCAAAAATGCAGAAATTGCTCAGATGGGAACGGACTATCTCCGAATATGCTGTATTCTCTCATTCGGAATGTCATTCTTTGCAGTATTTGAAAAACTTTTGCAGTCAACTGGACATTCTGTTTGTTCCACGATTGCCCAAATTTCAGGTGCAGTAACAAATATAATTCTTGATCCGATTATGATTTACGGATGGTTTGGTATTTCACCAATGGGAGTGAAAGGTGCGGCATATGCAACGGTAATCGGTCAGATTGTATCATTTGTCGTTGCACTTGCCTTTCATCTTAAAGTCAATACAATAATCAGCACAAAGCTGAAATATTTCAGACCGTCGGCTCAGATTATAAAAGCAATTTATTCAATCGGACTTCCTGCAATTATCTCACAGGCTCTTATTTCTGCAATGACTTACGGACTTAATCTGATTTACGGAAGCATCGGAGAAAACATGGTAACTGCATACGGGCTCTATTATAAAATTCAGCAGTTTTTACTGTTTGCCGCATTCGGTATGAGAGATGCAATTATGCCGATTACAGCATTCAG
>JAKSQU010000112.1 GCA_024403965.1 Ruminococcus sp. | reverse complement strand
GGCAGCGTTTCGCCGCCCCTATATTGTTTCTATAATAATAAATATTACAATCATATTTACTGTTCTACTGTTTGCAGGGCTTTGCGGTCGCCCTGCACCTTCGCCACTACATTTACAAACAATTAATTTCATACTTTCAAAAAACAAAGAAAAAACGAGAAATTCTTTGATTTAGTGAGATATCTTCAAAAAAACACGCAAATAATCATAAAAACGGCTGATTTTGTCTGTTGTTCATGGTTGCGGTTCACGTGAACTTGTGGTATAATCAATACATCATGTGAGAGGAGGTTGTGACAATGACCAGAATAATACCCGGTACTACACTTGAACTTACCGAACAGGCAAGAAATGCGGCGTTTTCAATTATTTCACCGATACTTGAAGCAACAGGCGGTCTTACCCTTTCACAGCTCTCAAAACTGACAGGTCTGAACGGCACTACCATTCAGAACTGGATTAAAAGAGGCTGGGTTTCTTCCACAAAGGGAAAGAAATACGATAAACAGCAGTTACTCAGAATTCTGCTCATCAATATGCTCAGAAAGTCTATGAAACTCGTTGATATCGTTGACCTGATGGAATATATTAACGGTGACGTTGAAGATACTTCGGATGATATCGTAGCAGAAGATTTGCTTTTCAACATTCTTTGCAGAATTATTTTCAAGGCTGAAGACGAAGGCGCATTTATTCCTGAAATCGTCGAAAAGCTCGTTTATGAAGAGGTTGAATGCTACAAGGACGAAATCGTTGATACCGACAGACTTAAAAAAGCTATGTACGTCATGATTATGGCTTACAGATGCGGCTGTCTTATGGACGAAGTAAATAACGGCATGGAGGTGATAAAGGATGAGATGCAGAAGGCGTAGATTAATGGGGTACGCTTTTGACATCGCTGAATTAATCTTTGATGTGGTATTTGAGATTGCCGATATTTTCTGAAAGGTCTTTGGGGAAAGACTTTGAGATACAGGCTTTTTCGGGATTAATTTTGGGGTTGTAAAAATTAAAGTGTGTTCATTTTTATAAATCTTTAAGGGAGTACGGGGTAATGAAACGCAAAAAGGGATTACTGGAAAAATTCACAGACATAACAGCATCAGTCTTTTATTTCATCGCAAAAATATTAATTGAATTTGTTTTCTGACACATGATACGGGATAAATCGGGGAAACAACAAGAGTTCGGATTTATAATATAAGGATTATTGGAAAAATCGGGTATAGGGGTATATCCGAAAAGAAAATCAGTTAGGGATAACGTGACTGAGATGTCAGGGGTGACATTCAAGGTCTTGAAAATTCGGCTGAATTCAGGGGTGGAGTCAGTCGGCGGAAATTATTGTTCTCTCAGCTATGTTTTGTCTCAGGGGTGAGATACAGTATAGCTGAGAGAGAGATTGAGAATTTATTTTCAGGGGTAATTATTATGAGTAAAAAGCTTTATAAAAAAACAAACGGACAGGTAATATGCGGTGTATGCAACGGCATAGGTGACTATTTCGATATTGACCCGAATGTAGTTCGTATAGGTGCAGGTATTCTCGCCTGTATCACAGCAGGCAGTGCTATAGCAGTTTATGTAATTGCGGCTGTTTGTCTTCCTGAGGAAAAGGGCATATGAAGGCTGATATAGTAAAGCTTGTTTTATCAGCATTAGTAATACTATGTGCAATGACGCTGTTTGGGGAAACGGTGTTTATCGCACCGATGCTTATCGGGGTGAGTGTCGTTGTGATGTTCATTTCACTTGTAAGACTGTGCAGAAAAAACAAAGGGGTATCAGACGTAATAATAAGTATCCTGGATGCTGTGACTTTTGGGACAGTAGGATTTTGGAATTAACAGAAAATAAATGCGGAGAGAATTTCGATTTGAAATTCTCTCCGTTTTTTGCTATTAAACCCTGTACCCCATATCTCTGAGCGAATCAATAAGCTGTCCGAGAATTTCAGCATTGGTTGAAGATACTGAATGAAGTAAAAGTATCTCACCGCCGTGTGCAGAATCGGTCAGCTTTTTTAATGCAGTCTGCGGTTCGGGCTGTGATTTCAACTGCCAGTCAACATATGCATAACTCCAGAAAAGCGTCTTATATCCGCATTTCTGAATGGTTTCAAGAACCTGTTCGGAATATTCTCCGCATGGTGCACGGAAATACTGCATTTCGTAGCCGTAGTTATTCAGCACATAATTGTGAAGTGACATAATTTCTTCTTCGGCATCGTGTTCGGAAATCGTCGGCAGACTTGAATGGTTCATGCTGTGATTTCCGAGAATATGCCCTTCATCAATCATACGCTTTACAAGTTCATGTTCTTTTTTAGCATAGTCACCTGTGAGAAAAAATACAGCCTGGACGTTTTTTTCTTTCAGAGTATCGAGAATCTTCGCTGTATAGCCGTTTTCATATCCCTGGTCAAAGGTGATAATTATACGGCTTTCGTCATTGGAAAGTGCATAAGCACCAAGTCTGCCGTACATTTCGTTAAAGCTTACAGCGTCACAGGGACGATTTTTATCGTCTGTAGCCACACCCTGTCCGTAGCCGATTTTAGTATTGTCTGCGGCATTTGCAGACGTGAAAGGCGCTAAAAGTACGGCAAGACAGAATGCGGCGGAGAATATAAATTTCATTGGAATAACCCCCGTAAATGAATTTGCTCCGCATTTTTATTATTAACAGGATTTTTTGTTATATGAATTGTAAAAATTGAAAAATATAAAAATACCCCCCTCCGAAAAATTCGGAGGGGGGTATCTGAATTAATATCAAACTCAATTCAATTCAAAATCATTTAATAAAACGTCTACTAATTCTTCAGTAGGTACAAAATGCTGATGTTTACTGCTTGCAGCCGGTGCTACTTTTTCTTCATCATTTATCGGGAGCTTATCCACTAACTTGAGCATATACTTCTGAATAGCAAGTGCGTCAGCGTTTGTCATGCCGGTTGAACTAAGGTCACAGTCAGCATTAAGCTTGCCCTGTGCAGTGATATGTGTTTCATCTGAACCATCTAAACCATACTTGTCAGGATTTGCAAGAGCCTGCATGATAAGTACAGCATCAGCCATATTTACTGTGCCGTCACAGTTTGAATCACCGTAAACAACATCAACAGGAGTTACATCTGATGAAACTGTTGTTGTAGTTGTAGTAGTTGTTGCTGTTGAAGTAGTTGTAATCTTTGAAGTTGTTACAGCTTCTGTCTTGCCGTCAACGATAGCAGCATAAGCAGGCTTTGACATATAGTTGCTGTCGAAAATAAGCGGATTCTGTGATGCTCTCCAGCTCTTGTCGTCTGTTACGCCCCAGAATACTACTGCGGAAATATTGTCCTTATACTTTTCAATTGCATCGAAAATGCCCTTGTAGTACTTAGCCTGATTTTCAAAAAGTGTTGTGCCTGAACCTTCATTTACAGTAACGTCAAGCTCTGTAATCTGAACGTCAAGACCTGTTGCTACATAATCCTTGATAGCTGATTCATACATTGAAACTGACGGGAATGCAGCGTCAAGGCTCTGTCTTGCGTCAAGGTGTGACTGCATACCGATACCGTCGATAATGCCCTTAGCCTTGAGTGATTCAGCCATTTCAATAATCTGAGTCTTCTTGCTCATGTATTCATTATAGTCATTGTAGTAAAGCTTACAGCCTGCAGGAGCATATTCTCTTGCAAATGTGAAAGCGTATTCAATGAATGAGTTGTCGCCGAATACAGCAACCCAGTCAGATGCACCGTAGCTGTTGCTCTGGTCAGGATGTCCGGGCTTTCTTGGTGTACCATCTTCGAGCCATGCTTCGTTTACAACGTCACAAGCATAGAAATCAATTGTAGGATAGAGTTCAGTAAGTGTTGCAAAGAAATTCTTGATGTAGTTTTCCATACGCTTAATCATTTTTTCCTTTGAAACATACTTGCCGTCTGCTTCATAGTTTTCCTTGAAGAACCACTCTGGAGTCTGGCTGTGCCATACGAGAGTATGAACTCTTACAGGAATGTTGTTTTTAAGTGCATAGTTAAGAACAGGCTTTGCAGCTGAGAAAGAAACCTGCGGATTTTCGTCGTCGCCTGTTTCTTCAAGATATTTCTGAGTTTCAGCATAGTTAAGAACTGAATCAGGTTTCATTTCGTTACCAACAGTGATACTGCCGTTGAAATGCTTTGCAACAAGGTCCATGAAAGGCTTTGATGCAAGGTCACTTGGAGTAAGTGCAGTACCAACCTTGAAATCGTTTGCATAAATTGCACTGAGTGACGGAATATCGTCTTCAATCTGAGCCTGCGGAACTTCTGAAATTACGAATTCATCAACATAAAGGTCATCTGTGCCGCCTTCAAAGTAGATGTAAACGCCTTCCATTTCTTCTGTAAAGCTGATTTTAGCGTCAACAACCTTCTGCCAGTCACTGCCGTTGATATTCTGAACAAGGTTAGCGTACTTTGTTTCACCGTCAACAGTGTACTGATAGCTGAGCATTGCGCCTGTGTAATACTTGCCCTTGATTGATGCAGAAATTGTGTACTCTGTGTTAGGTTCAAGAACTCCGTCCATACGGAATGCAGGACCATTCCAGCTTTCTGTACGTCCGCTTGCGAGCATTGAAGACTTGCCGTCAACAGCCTCGTCTGATGTAATTGAAAGCTCTGTTGTATCGTCTCCGCCTCTGTTTGAAAAATACTTTAAATCGTCTTCGCTTTCAAAACCAAAGTGGAACAGTTCCTTGCTGTCTGCTGTCACGAGATTTGAAGGCTTGATGTTTGTCGGAACTGAAACAGCGTAAGCTGCACCTGCTGATGCAGAACATACCATTACAGCACCCATAGCACCTGTAAGTGCCTTTTTGATTGCCTTTTTAGTCATTAGTTATCCCTCCAAAAAATATTGATACATAGTGAAGAAATCATACCATAAAGGTCTTGCACATGATATCTCTTTTGTACAAGTATATTTTATCACCGACTATACAGAATGTCAACTATTTGCTGTACAAGTCCGCAATTACTGGTTAGTATTCATAAAAAGTTCACAAAAATACCGCAATAAAAAACAGCCCCCGAAGGAGCTGTTTTTATTATTCAGTTAATCATTAACGATTAGCATGGAAGTGTTACTAACTTAAGAAGCATTTCCTGAATTGCAAGTGCGTCTGCGTTTGTTACACCATTTCCGTTATCCTTACAGTCAGCGTTTGCCCAGCCCTGTGCATTGATGTGCATTGAGCTGCTGCCGTTTAAGCCGTACTTGTTAGGATTTGCAAGAGCCTGCATAATCATAACAGCATCTGAAAGGTTAACCTGTCCGTCATCGTTAGCATCACCGTAAACAGTAACACCTGTTACAGGCTTAACTGTTGTAGTTGTTGTAGGAGCCTTTGTAGTAGTTGTTGTAGCCTTAGTAGTTGTTGTAGTTGCCTTTGTTGTAGTAGTTGTTGTTTTTGTAGTAGTTGTTGTTGCCTTTGTTGTTGTAGCTGTTGTTACAGGAGCAGATGTATCGTTAATCTTTACATCTGTAATCTTAAGATTTGCATTCTTGTCAGCATAGTAGTTTCTGAATTCGAAGTGTTCACCATACTGTGATGAAGAATCAGAGTAGCTGAGTGAAAGGCTTGAAAGGTCGATAGTAACCTTGTTTAAACCGGCAGTAAGCTTTGTAGGTGTACCGTCAGCATCAACTGTACCGCCCTTTGTATCGATGAACTTACCTGATGCATCGAGTTCATTCCACCATGGCTCCTTGCTGATTGATACACCGAAACCGTATGTGAATGCTGAATCAACGTCTGAGTTGATGTAGAATGTGATTGACTTAGCGCCGCTCTTTACGAGATC
>JAKSQU010000111.1 GCA_024403965.1 Ruminococcus sp. | reverse complement strand
ATAAAGAACTTAGATACACCTATATTGATGCATCTGAACTTATAGGATACTACAAAGAAATATCTTAAGGCAACACCGCACAATTAATGTGTGAGTATTGCTTTTTTATTTTAATCATGTTATAATAATATCATATTATTACTATTTTTTATCAATATACTTTAAGGAGCTTTTATGCACAGAATTACTATTGCCGAAGATGACAAGGCTATCAGAAATGAACTCTCCGAACTGCTGAAAAATGCAGGATATGATACTTTTTGCATCACTGATTTTTCCGACTCTCTGAATCAGATTCTTTCTGCAGATTCAGATTTAATTCTGCTTGACATCAATCTTCCGCATATGAACGGTGAACAGCTTTTAATGGAAATACGCAGAAAATCCGATATTCCCGTTATCATGGTCACAAGCCGTACAACTGAAATTGACGAAGTTATGTCAATGAGCTATGGTGCTGATGACTATATTACAAAGCCGTATAACCCGACTATTCTTCTGCTGAGAATTTCTGCAATTCTGAAACGTTCATCAAAGGAAAAGGTCTGCACTTCTTATCACGGCTTTAAGCTGAATTCAGCAAAAGGCTGTCTTTCAGATGACAAAACTGAAATCACTCTCACTAAAAATGAGCTTATCATTTTTCAGCAGTTGCTCGACAAACAGGGCGAAATAGTTACCCGTGATGAGCTTATGACGGCTTTATGGGATAATGAAGAATACATAAATGATAACGCTCTTACCGTAAATATCAGCCGTCTTCGTGGAAAACTCGCTGATTCGGGCATTGAAGACGCTATCGAAACCCGAAAGAAACAGGGGTATATACTGAAATGAATCTTAATGATTACCTAAGGGACAATACTGCAGATATTTTCATTACTATTATAATATGGCTTTCAATGATGGTATTCTTTATATGCTTTCATTTCAGCAGTGACATCATTCTTTTGCTGAGTATCATTTATTTTTCGGGCTCTGCTGTACGCATTACTGTGGGATTTTTCAGAAAAAAGAAATTCTATGATGAGCTTGATTCCGCTCTTGAAAATCTCGACAAGAAATATCTGCTTTCAGAAGTACTTGAAGAACCGTCTTTTCTTGAAGGACAGATTATCAAAAATGCTCTGTACGAATCGGGAAAAGCTATGAACGAAAATGTTGACAGCTACCGCAAATGCTCGGAAGATTTCCGTGAATTCATTGAAATGTGGGTGCATGAAGTAAAACTGCCTGTTGCAAGTCTGCTCCTTATGAGTCACAATGACGGTGAAAACGGTGCAAAATACGGTGAACAGCTGAGACGTATCGACAGCTATATTGAAAATGTTCTCTACTATTCAAGAAGTGAAAGTGCGGAAAAGGATTACATAATAAAGCCTGTGCTCCTTAAACGTGCTTTCGGAAATGTTGCTGTGAAAAATCGTGAAGAGCTTTTGCAGATGAATGTTTCACTTAATACAGAAAATCTCGGTGAAACTGTTATGACAGACGGAAAATGGCTTGAATTCATTCTCGGTCAGCTTATGAGCAATTCAATGAAATACTTTTCACAGGAGCGTGAACCCGAAATACATGTTTACACTGAAAGTACGGCAGAAAGCGTTTCTCTGCATTTCAAAGACAACGGCATAGGCATTTCGTCTGCTGATTTGCCCTATATCTTCGATAAATCTTACACAGGCGAAAACGGAAGAACTCATTCACGTTCAACAGGAATGGGACTTTACATTGTTAAAAGCCTTTGCGAAAGACTCGGACATACTGTGTCTGCAGAATCCGTATGCGGTGAATATACGGACATAATTATCACATTCGGAAAAAATGACTATGCTAAACCCAAATAAAAAACGGACAGAACTTTAATTTGTTCTGTCCGTTTTGGTTTAAAGCAATGGCGCAAACATATTAAGAATACTGCCCGAAATCTTCATATAAACAGGTCTGTTTCTGCAGTCATCCATTGTAATTTTCTGTGAAAGCTTTAAGGTTTCTTCAAAATCCTTTCTGATATCGTCTATAACTGAACAGCCGTAAAGCACTGCCGCTGACTCAAAATGCAGATAAAAACTGCGGTAGTCAAAGTTTATTGTTCCGACTACGGCGGTTTTTCCGTCTGCTATAAGACTTTTTGCGTGAATGAATCCGGGTGTGTATTCGTAAATCTCAACGCCTGTTTCAATAAGATTCGGATAATTATTCCATGCAAGAATGTATACATACCATTTATCAGGATGGTGCGGTGTTATAATTTTTACCTTTACTCCCTTTTTTGCGGCAAAACGCAGTGCATTCGTGATTTCTTCATCAAGAATAAGATACGGCGTTGTTATGCAGATGTATTCTCTTGCATTGTTGATAAGTTCAAGATATACACTTTTTCCTACAGGCTCATCATCAAGCGGTGAATCTGAAAACGGCTGTATAAATCCGTCTTTTCGGCTGCCTGCTGAAACGTGCGGAAAATATTCCGAATATTTTTCGGGAAGTCCCAAAGGCTCCCACAGTGCAAGAAACATAATTGTGTAGTTTCTTACAGCCTTTCCACGAATCATTATGCCTGTGTCCTTCCAGTGACCGAAACGGTCAATGTGATTTATATATTCATCAGCAAGATTAATTCCGCCGCTGAATGCTGTTTTTCCGTCAATTACAACTATTTTTCGGTGGTCACGGTTATTTTGTGTTGATGAAAGCATAGGACGGAACGGATTGAATTCCTTGCATTTTACTCCGTTCTGAATCAGTTTGTCAAATACTCTTTTGGAATTAAGCATGCCTGTGCCGATTCCGTCATACATAATACGCACTTCAACTCCGCTTTTAGCCTTGCGTATGAGTATTTCGGAAAGTTCGCTGAACATTTTTCCCTTTGTTACTATGAATGACTCAATAAATATGAATTTTTCAGCCTTTTCAAGTTCCTGTTTCATAGCGTGAAACTGCATTTCGCCAAGCGGATAATATTCCGCTGTATTATTGTAATGCAAGGGATACAGACCATAGTCCTTGATATAATTTGCAAGGTTTACCGAATCGGAATATTCAAGTTTAAATTGTTCGGCGGTGCGGTCATTCTGTATCAGCAGTTTTTTTGCACGAGTGCGGAATCGTGTTTCAGCAAGTGTAGGCTGCTGCTGACTCATTTTTATGAACAGGTACAGTATGCCGCCCATAAGCGGAAACACGCTTATCACAACAAGCCACGGCATTTTATACGATGACGGTTCATTTTTGTTTGTTATGAAGATAACAAGTACAATATCAAGAATAATCAGTATAAAATATATAATGTAGTATTTTTCGCCGAGAGCGGTCACAGACAGTATTATGAATCCTATCTGTAATAAAAGCAGTAAAACCGTTGCGGCATTTCTGCTGAGTATTTTGCTCAGTATTTTTTTTAGTATGATAACATTCACCCCTTAAAAATTATTCCCATATCACTATTCTTTTGACATTTACCCACTAAAATGCTATAATACTTATAACAAATAAATACGAAAGGATTGTTTTGAAATGAACGAGATAAAACCATACGAAAGAAAGGTTTACTATTACGAAACTGACAAAATGGCTGTTATGCACCATTCAAACTATATCAGAATCTTTGAGGAATCAAGAGTTTTCTTTCTTGCACAGGTCGGTATGCCTTTTGAGGAAATCGAGGCTAAGGGTCTTCTTATGCCTGTTCTTTCCGTTGAATGCAGATATAAGCGTCCGCTCAGATTTGATGAGGAATTTGCCGTATATCCGACAATTACAAAGTTCAATGGTGCAACTTTGCATATTTCATACCGCATTATTAACAAGGCTACAGGTGAACTTTGTGCAGAGGGAAGTTCTTCTCACTGCTTTACAGATACAGAAATGAAACCTGTCCGCACAAAAAACAGATATCCCGAAATTTACAGACTTTTCGCTGAGAATATGTCCGATAGTATTATACCATAAGTTTACATAATTTGCAACTGACAGAATTTCAAAAATTTTTCAGATTTTAAACGGTACAGAGTTTTTTATTGACATCAGGAAAATATAGTAGTATAATATCATTATGACAACTATATATAAGGAGAAATTTCTATGAATGCTCAAATTGATATAAGCAATACAATTCTTGAAACCAATCGTCTTATTCTCAGACCATGGAAACAGTCTGACATTCATGATTTCTTTGAATATGCGTCTGTTGACGGTGTCGGACAGCTTGCAGGATGGGCTCCGCATAAAACTATTGAAGATTCTCAGACAGTTCTCAATAAATTCATTGAAGAGAAGAAAACCTTCGCTATAGTTTTGAAGGAAAATTCAAAGGTTATCGGTGCTTTCGGTATCGAAAACTACAATTACGAAGAATTTTCCGGATATGATGAATTCAGATGCAGAGAAATTGGTATTTCTGTTTCAAAGGATTACTGGGGACAAGGTATTGCTCATGAAGCAGTAACTGAGGTTATGCGTTATCTCTTTGATGAATTAAACCTTGATTACGTTTTCTACTGTCACTCAAAACGCAACACTCAGTCTCAGAGAGTAAAAGAAAAATGCGGTTTCACTAACATCAATGAATTTACATACACAACTCATATCGGCACGGTTGAATACAGTATTGGTGCTGTTATGAGCCGTGATGAATGGAAAGACAGAAAATAATACTGCACTCATACTACTTAAGGCAACACCGCACAATTACCGCCTGACGGCTATGTGTGTGTCTTGCTTGAACTTTTTCCGTCATAGTACACAAAAACTCCTTGTAATGCGCCCAAAGGAAGTGCCCTTGGGGTACGACAGCATTCCTGCGTCGTTTTTATGCACTCTGACAAAAAAATTTACTTCGCAATACTCACACATTAATTATGCGGTATTGCCTTAATACGAATGCAGCTTTTGAAAAATAAAGGAGAAACTACTATGAAAAAGCTTATTATCACATTAATCACTCTTACCGCTGTAACAGCTCTTACAGCATGTGGAAAAACTGATACTGCAGATACTGATACAAATACTGATGTTTCAGCTACTACAACTGTCGTTTCTGAAATTTCAACTGACATTTCTTCTGAGTCTACAGATGTATCTTCAGAAATTCCATCTGAAATTGCTGCAGAAATTCCGCCTGTTTCAGAGAGTACAGAAAATGCATCTGAAAATTCAACAGAGGTTTCAACTGCTGTTTCTACAGAAGCTGCCACTGAACAGGTAACAGGCGAAATTGCTAAATTTGTCGGTGACTGGACTATGAACGGCGGTAATGGTATAAATATCATGCACATTGATGAAAACGGTACTGTTGTTCACATTTCTGCAAACGGTGAATATTATACTACATACTCTGAGGCTTATGCTGACAAAATTGTAAACATATACAATGATTATGATGCTTATTCATTTGAAAACAACACTCTTGTTGATATGGCAGGATACAGATATTTCAAAACTGAAAACCTTGTAGTTGACGAAATGCTTTACAATTATGTAGGTGTATGGACTATGGACGGCGGTATCGGAGTAAATACTCTCCATATTTTCCCTAATGGTACATGGCATCAGCTTTATGCAGACGGCACAGAGGTAAACGGAAAGCTTACAGCATCTGAATATGGCGTTGTATTTGATGATGCATACGGCAATTCTATGGCATATCAGGGCGGAAATCTCGTTGATATGGCTGGTTACAGCTGGCAGAAGACAAGTACTTCTGTTTTCTGAGCAATAGTACTATGTAAAATTTATGGGCAGACCAAATGGTCTGCCCTTTTTGTATAATCATAATAATTCATCGGTCAAGCCGAGGGTAGTAAATATGCGCCGTCTGTAAAGCGTTACTGCGTTCGCTTTACTGCTTTTTAGGGAGGGCTTCGCCCTCCCTCGTACACCCTCCCACCAGAGAGGTCTACACCTCTCTGGACTCTGGT
>JAKSQU010000110.1 GCA_024403965.1 Ruminococcus sp. | reverse complement strand
ATTTTTAAAGGCTGTACCGCCATGCAATTACTTTAAAGCTTGTAATTACTTGTCAGGCGGTACAGCCTTTAAAAATTTAACGCAGAAAGTTTTAGGAAAAGGGGGCTTGGGGGAAAGAACCCTTTTTCAACAGGGTTTTTCCCCCATAATAACACCCATATAATAAATTATGCGTTCATGCCGATTTCGATAGCTTTGAAGTTGTTAGGGATAAGCTGGGCCTTTGATGGCGGAACAACCTTTTCGATACCCTTCTTCATAGTTTCGAGTGAGAAGATATTAGTTTCCTTGATAACCTTACCGAGAAGGATGATGTTTGAACCGCCCTTGAGAGCGTTTTCGTCAGCAAGATTCTGTGACGGAATACCGAAAAGTTCGATATCTGTTCTTGAACATTCAGGTTCGATAAGAGTGCTGTCGAAGAATACCTTTCCGCCCGGCTTAACATCGCTTACGAACTTGTCGAATGACGGCTGATTCATAGCAATGAGAATATCAGGATTGATAACGAGAGGTGAACCGATTGGCTCATCAGAGATACAAACTGAACAGTTACAAGTACCGCCTCTCATTTCAGGACCATATGACGGGAGCCATGAGAGTTCCTTATTGTCCATAAGTCCGCAGTATGCAAGGATTTTACCGGCGAAGAGAATACCCTGTCCGCCAAAACCTGCGAGAAGAATTTCTGTAGCAGCCATTATTCTACGCCTCCTTCAGTCTTTGGGAATACGCCCTCTTCAACGTCCTTGTAAACGCCGAGTGGGTAATATGGAATCATTTCATCCTGTAAACGCTTGATAGCATCGAGAGGAGCAAGACCCCAGTTAGTAGGACAAGTTGAAAGAACCTCAACGATTGAGAATCCCTTGCCTGCCTTCTGATTTTCAAATGCCTTTCTGATAGCCTTCTTAGCTTCACGGATATGAGGAACGCTGTCTACTGCAACACGCTGTGCAAAAGCTGTACCTGTGAGAGTTGAGAGCATTTCACAAACCTTGACAGGATAGCCTGCAAGCTCAGGATTTCTTCCGAAAGGTGTAGTCTGTGTAACCTGACCAGGAAGAGTTGTAGGAGCCATCTGTCCGCCTGTCATACCGTAAATTGTATTGTTGATAAAGATAACAACGATGTTTTCGCCTCTTGTAGCAACGTGAACTGTTTCAGCAGTACCGATAGCAGCAAGGTCACCGTCACCCTGATATGTAAATACAAACTTGTCAGGATTTGTTCTCTTTGCACCTGTAGCAACAGCCGGAGCACGTCCGTGAGGAGCCTCAATCATATCACAGTTGAAATAATCGTAAGCCATAACTGAACAGCCTACAGGACATACGCCGATTGTATCGCCCTCGATACCCATTTCGTCGATAACTTCGCAGAGAATTCTGTGAACGATACCATGTGTACAGCCAGGGCAGTAATGTGTAGGAATATCGATAAGTGACTTTGGTCTTTCAAATACAACAGCCATTACTTTACACCTCCGAGTTTCTTAATCTGTTCGAGTACTTCAGCAGGTGTAGGAATTACGCCACCTGTTCTTCCGTAAAATTCAACAGGGATATCACAGTTTGTTGCGAGCTTAAGGTCGTCAACCATCTGTCCCATTGACATTTCAACGCTGAGAAGTACCTTAGCATTCTTTGATGCTTCCTGAAGTTCCTGTACAGGGAAAGGCCAGAGTGTCTTAGGACGGAAAAGACCTGCCTTGATACCCATAGCTCTTGCTGAATTTACAGCAGACTTTGCAACTCTTGCAGCAGCACCGTATGAACATACGAGAATATCACAGTCTTCTGTGTTGTAGAGTTCAGCATCGTGAAGCTCCTGCTTTACAACTTCATATCTCTTGAAACGCTCAATAACTGACTTTTCGAGTTCATCAGGCTTTAAGTAGAGAGAATTGATGATGTGGTGTTCTCTGCTGTTCTTATGACCTGTAGCAGCCCAGCTGCTCTTGTCAACAGTTGTTGCTGAAATTTCAGGGAATTCAACAGGTTCCATCATCTGACCGAGAAGACCGTCAGCTAAAATCATAGCAGGCATACGGTACTGGTCAGCCTTTTCAAAAGCCTTGACAACGCAGTCAACCATTTCCTGTACAGATGCAGGAGCAAATACGATAAGGTGGAAGTCACCGTGACCGAGTGCTCTTGTAGCCTGCCAGTAGTCAGACTGTGAAGGCTGAATACCGCCGAGACCAGGGCCGCCACGCTGTACGTTGATGATTACAGCAGGAAGGTCTGAACCTGCGATATAAGAAATACCTTCGCTCTTGAGTGAAATTCCCGGTGATGATGATGATGTCATAGCTCTTACACCTGTTGATGCAGCACCAAGAACCATGTTGATAGCAGCGATTTCAGACTCAGCCTGAAGGAATACGCCGCCTGATTTATTCATACGCTTAGCCATATATGCGGCAAGCTCTGTCTGTGGAGTAATAGGATAACCGAAGAAACACTTACAGCCTGCTCTGATAGCAGCCTCTGCGAGAGCCTCATTACCCTTCATAAGTTTTCTTTCCAAAGCTAAACAGCTCCTTTCAATAATCGGATAATAGAATTATTTTTCAACAATAATAGCGCAGTCCGGACACATAGTACCACACATAGCGCAGCCTATACAAGCATCCTGATCTGTACATTCAGCGTAGAAATATCCCTTTTTGTTACGTTTCTCCTTCTGGAGAACTACGATGTTCTTGGGACAGGCAGCTGTACAAAGACCACAGCCCTTGCAGCGTTCGGTAATAACCGTCATCTTAGCCATACACTTTTCGCTCCTTTCAGATACACGGAAAATCCGCAGATTATTGTTCCCAGATGGGTTTGACGTACATTTCAGCCGCAAACACATCCTTATGGTCAGAAGGCACTGCGATATTTTTTGGATAAACAGTATACATAACAGGCAGACCTGTCATTTCGGATACCTTGTCCGCAAAATCCTTTGAACCTTCTATTATATCAACGGCAGTTTCATTGCCGAGGTTGGTGTTATTAATGATTGCAGTATGTTTCATTCTTGATGCCGACTCAATCTCATACATAAGCTGAACGGCTTCTTCAGCATCAGATGTAAAAAAGCGTCTCTGATTTATAACATAGAGCATATCAATATCGTCTTTAAAAACAGCGAGAGCCTCAGCATATCTGCCGAGAGCAACAGCACCGGCATCATCGCCGCCCACATCAATAATAAGGCAGTCTTCAGTAACAGCGAGCTGTTCAACGTCAAACTGAATTGACGGAATATCGAGATTGCTGTTAGCAAAATCCGGAGCGATGAGTTTGATTTCCTTTTCCGCAAACATATTTCTGAAATCAGCTGTGCGGAAATAAGGGTTTACGATATCAAGGTCAACAATAGCAACAGATTTGCCTTCTGCAGCCGCCTTAACGGCGAGATTAACGGAAAATGTGGTTTTTCCGCTGCCGTAATGACCTGTAACAATGGTGATTTTTTTCATAGCATTCCTTTACAAATATAAATAATTAAAAAGCAATATTACAGATAACCGCAGTAATCCATAATATATCATACATTATATTATAGCACTTTAAAGAAATAAATGCAATAAGTAAAGCACATAAAAATTTCAAATGCATTTTACGAAAGAATGTTTTGTACAATATGCTGTATAACATGCTTGAATATCATTAGGTGAATGTGCATGTCTACAAATTGATGTATAATCAACAATATTGTATTGACAAATAATATTATACGTCGTATAATATTATCACAGGAAGAATAATGGTGATGAAATAATATCGTCGGTGAATGCGGCGTATTCTGTTATTTTTCTTCTATTTTACATGAAAGGGGTTATGTGAATGACATTTCCAATCAATGCGGGTCTGCTTGATTCTATGGTGCTTTCTATCGTTCAGCAGAATGACACCTACGGCTATGAAATTACTCAGTATCTGCGAAGGGCTGTTGATATTTCAGAGTCTACTCTTTATCCTGTTCTGCGACGTTTACAGAAAAATGAACTTCTCGAAACCTATGACAAGGAATACATGGGCAGAAACAGAAGATACTACAGAATTACGCAGAAGGGGTTCGATACTCTCAGTGAATACAGAGAGGAATGGCTTAATCACAAACGAAAAATTGACAGCATATTACTGAATGAAGGGGTTAACGGCTATGAACAAAATTGAATTTCTTACAAGACTGAAAAACAGCCTTGAGAAAAACGGTCTTTCAAAAGAAGATACAGACGATGCATTAAATTACTATGAAGAAATATTTATGGATGCAGGTTTCGGCAAGGATGCTGAAACTGCTGAGTCTCTCGGTTCTCCCGAAATGGTTGCCGAAGGAATTTTAAGAGAAAACGGCATTGAAATCAACAGAAACGACGGCTTTACAAACAGCACTAATATTCAGCAGAATATTCCTGTGCAGAAGAAAAGCTCATCTGATACAGCGCTGAAAATCATACTTCTTGTTATATCATTTCCGATATGGCTTCCGCTTGTTATAACAGTATTTGCACTTTTATTCGCATTTTTCGTTGTAATAATGGCTCTCGGTTTTGCTTTTGTAGTTTCAAGCATAGCTGTGCTTGTTTCGGGTGTTCAGATTTTATTTGAGTCACCTGCACTTGCACTTATGGGAATCGGCGCAGGTCTTATAGGCTGTGGAATTACATTCTTTATTCTGCGCAGTATAGTTACATTTTTTGCACCAACATTTGTAAAGCTTGTAAAAAAGCTTTTCGGTGCAGTAAAGAGAATTTTCGTTAAGGAGGATAAACAGTATGAATACTAATAATATGTTTGAAAAAGAAACAGGGGTACAGAAAAAGAAAATCAGAACAACTACAATTATCGGTCTTTCAGCAATTTTAATCGGCATTATTCTTTTTGTAATCGGTTCGGTTTTCTTTGACAAAAATACTGTGAAAGAAAAATTAAAGCGCGTAAGCTACAAAAACGATTTTGCAGATGACAAGGTTTCAATTGTTGATATTGATATTGACTACGGCAAGGTTAATGTTAAAAAGAGCAGTGACGGAAAATTTTACGTCAGTGCTGAAAATGTTTCAGAAGACTTTTTCGCAGAAGTAAGCGGACATAAATTTGTTGTAAAATCAGACGATAATACGATTTCAAAAAATGTACTTTACAATATTTTCACATCATATGAAAACGCTTATGAAAACGCTGAAGTCAATATCGAAATGCCCGAAAAGGAATATAATGAATTCAGATTTGAACTCAGCGCAGGAAAGTGTCAGCTTTCTGATGTTTCGGGCAAGAAATTTGTTTATGATATAAGCGCAGGCGAAAGCAGACTTGAAAATATCAGCGGTGACAGTATGGATATTGACATGAGTGCAGGCAAGATTGAAATAGTAAATGCAGAATGCAAAAATGCAGAAGTTGATATGTCAGCAGGTCATTTTAATGTTGACGGCTTTAAGTGTGATACAATGAATCTTGATTCAAGTGCAGGTTCAATTGAAATCAAGTCAATGGAAAACAGCGGTGTATTTACAGTTGATATGAGTGCAGGAAAAATTGAAGTTTCAGATACTGTAACAGGCGGAATTAACGCAGATATGAGTGCAGGAAAGTTTGGATACAGCGGTACAGTAAATGGTGATGTAAAAATTGACAGCAGTGCAGGAGAAGTAAAAATGAATCTTACAAATCCGGAGAGTGATTTTACATCAAAGTACAGAATGAATGTAAACTGTGATTCGGGCAGACAGAATATCAGCTATAATTGTAAGTAAAACGAATTCATAATAATAACACATATCTGTAGGGGCGCACCCGTGTGTGCGCCCGTCGGGTAACAGATAAACTTTCGGCGGCGAAACGCCGCCCCTACAAATTAAAAATAATTCAATTTACAGAAAAGGAGTAATTACCATGACAAAAAGACTTTATAAAAAGA
>JAKSQU010000011.1 GCA_024403965.1 Ruminococcus sp. | reverse complement strand
AAAAAATAAAAAAAAAACAAAAAAAACACAATCATTCTAAAAGCGCGGGCTTACAATGGCAAGTTCTACAATAACATCATATAACTTGAACAATTCAGTATTCTTTATTGCATTTTGTAAAACATCTTTTCTAATTTACGATGTTACTAACAGCACAACATTCATACAATTACTGGAAAAAGATATCAATGATGTAAATTGTTGTTGCAACGTTGAAATTAATAATATTCCTTGTATACTATTAGGTACTGATAACGGAATAATTCATTTATATCACACAGACACTAAAGTACTTGAAGATTTGACCAAACATAACATTGATAAAAAGCCGATATGCAGTATAGTTGAAACAGAACAAGGTATATTTTATACACAAAAAAACAGCAGCGAATCATGTAGTATATACTTGATGCATATTGGAACAATAGCTGTCCAAATTTGTACACTAAACATTTCAGAAGATTTCCGTATCAGCAATAAAATCAATGAAACAAAAGCAATGTGCGGAGCCTGGAGAATTCAGGCGAAACTATCATCATCGAAAAAAGCTGTTTACTGTGTATACGGAGATAAGCTTTATTGCTATAGAAATAATGAATTTGAAGAGATTAAGTTAAATATTCCTGAAGGAATTATAGACTATAAAATGTTTATAGACATAGCTGTAACAGAATCTTGTGTTTTTATTAATAATGTTGAAGGCATTTTAGTCTTCTATTACAGTGAAACTAGTGAAGAAATCACTTTAAGTTTTATAAAAAAAATATCTATAGAAGAATACAAAGTAAAAAGCGGAAAATTTTTTACAAAATTTTCCAAATGGCTTATGGGTGATACTATTCTAATAGGAATAGGAATAAGACAAGCAGAATTACGTGGCAATATAAATTTCTTAATGATTAGTGCTAATTGTACCAACAAAAAACGTAAAATTTATGATATAGACGTATCCCCTATCTATGGAAAGCATTCCAAAACCACATACACTGCTACTTGTTTCAATGGTTACTATGATACTAATCCGCATAATTATTCAGCAACTGTCACTGATGACAGAAGTGTTCAAATAATTGAAGTTGGAAATGAGGATTTCGAACCAATACAGCTGTTAGGAGAATACAATGGCATTCGAAGTATTTATGCCATAGATGAAAGCACTATTATTTGCGCTGGTTATGATGGATGCATTAGCAAATGGGAGAATATAAAAGGTGAATGGTATTGTTCATGTAATTCTAAAGTTCATAATAGTTGGATTGAAAAAATTAAATTTTTTCACATTTCAGAACCCGAAAGGCACTTTGTTCTCTCTGCATCATTAGATGGCTATGTTAAACTTACAGACTTAGATAAGTGCACTTCAAAAGTTCTTTGCGTCAAAGGAATTCCAATCACAGATATAGACTTATCAATTCATAATGATAAAATAACTATTACATTTATTACCAATAACACTATTACATCGTTACATGAATATCCACTAAATGACATTATAAAAAAATTTGATAACAAAAAGAGTATAAGTTCTTTAATTGAAAACGAAACACTATTTAATACAATTGAATTTAAGAATGAATATCTCAGTTCCGGTAAGGCCGCAATCATAACATCAAGTAATGAGATATTTGGTTTATTGTGTCCTCAAAACAAAGATTCAGAAATCCACTATATCATTGATAAAAAATATACAAAAATTTTTTCCTGCAATCATTACGCTCGCTGTATATCTATAAATAATGAATACTTGATATTGGCAGGAAATAAACACGGACAAAATCAAGGGTATTTCACTTTATATTTTTGTGATTATAACAAAAGTGACTTTATAAAGGTGTTTGAATATGCATTTAATAATCAATCAGAGATTAGTGGTATTAACATCCAATGTAACAAAGAGCAGATTATAGTACACTCAATTCATAAAGACCGAAAATACAGCAAAATTATATTAAATAAAGATAACAATATTCAAAGTATAGAAACGATTATTCTTGACTCGTCTGAACCGGTTTGTATTTCAGTTGTTTCAAATAATGTTTTCATTGGAACAGTGAGCGGAGAGATATTCTTTATCAAAGATAATAAATCATATAAAATAATACAAGCACGTGCCAACCTAATATCAAACAGTGAACTAGAAATTCCTGATGCTGATGAAGAATTCAAGAAACATTTTAAAGGCTATTTTATCTTTTAACATATGGGAGAAATTATAATGAAAAGAAAAAAAATATATGAAATTATAGAAATGCCAAATGGTTTGAAAATGATGAAAATTTTGCCAATTTGCGAAACAGGAGTAGCTGAAGCATATGCCAGTATCCGTTCTGCTAATGGATTCTCAAAAGGACCTTGTGGTACTTTTAATCCTATTTTATATAAATTATATGGACTTGAAAATGGCATCAAAGACTTTAAATTGGGGTGTGAAGCAGTTGGTGTTTCAGAATTAACTGTAATAACCAATCGCTTAAACAATATTACTGATTTAGTACGTTGCGTGTCAACTTCAGATTTAGAAGGATATGACATTTTTGATGAAGAAAGTGCTCCAAGAGCAGACGGACTCGTAACTGATGATAATAACATTTGTCTGTTTAATTATGCAGCTGATTGTGCAATCGCATTTATCGTGGATCCAAAGAAAAAGGTCTGTGGAAGTTGCCATGCTTCGTGGAAAGGAAGTTTGCTTGGGATTTTTGAAAGAGAAATAGACGCTTTTGTTGATGAATATGGGTCAAATAAGAATGACATAATATGTGTGGTTTGCCCTTCAATTGGAATAGAAAATTTTGAGGTTGATGATGACGTTGCACAGCAATTCGTGGCTGCCGGTTTTGCTGAGTTTGTTGATTTTAAAACCTATGAAAAACCACACATTGATCTTCCAGCAGTTAATAGACAGATCCTTGTTAATTATGGTTTATTAGAGAACAATGTTTTTGTCATTGATGATATGGATACTGTAAGAGACGAAAAATACTGGCACTCTTTCCGAAGAGGACCTATTGTTAACGGAAAACATCTCAATGGTCAAAACGGTTATTGGATAAAGCTCCGGTAAACAAAATTTTTTCAAAACTCTTGACTCAGATTAATAATTGTATTATAATATGTTTAATGTAGTGTGACACACTTTTGTATAAATCAGATTAAAGCACTTTGAACTGCCCACATAATAGTTGAGTCAGTTTACTCTACATAATAGAATATAAACGTTTTTAAGCCGTCATGTATATCATGTCGGCTTTTTTGTATATTTACTGTATATTTACTGTAATTGTAAAATATAAAAAGAACTGTTACAATATTAGTAGATTCAATGAATCATAAAAAAACAAATATTATTTTACATTTGAAAGCGAACTGATCATTCGCTGTCTCAGCAAATGTAAGTAATAAAATCGGACAGCTGTCTGAGAAAGCTATTCGACTACTATAAGGTATTTATACCCATGCATTAATGCTTGTAGTCATAGCTTTCTCATGCTGTCCGATTTTTTTTGATTTTACGGAATAAACAAATTCAGAAAAGGGGTATCTATTATGTTAAAAAGAATATCAGAAGGCATTGTAAAAGCTTACGACTCATCAAAGAGAGTTCTTTTCCTGTTAAGCATTATAGTAATCACAGCATATATTATGTGCATTGCGAAATTCTGTGAAGATACATATGTTCTTACAGCTTTATCCATCCTTATTTTTGCGATTGAAATGAATTTCTGTCTTTTCGGTTTCATCACAAAAAAAGATATTTCATTTATGACAAGTGTGAATATTATAGGTATCATTCTTTCAGTTCCACTTATTCTCATTGGATTTATGCTGTTTAAGTCCAGAAAACAGAATAAGAAAAAGATAAAAAACAACACAGATAATATCATTGAAGGTATTGAGCATCTCATACCTGTGATATTAAAATATTAATTTTTCTCACAGGAGGTTTCATTATGAAAAAACTTATTTCTTTACTTGGAGCATTAATCATGACATGCTCCTACAACGGGCAGGCTCTCGCTTCAGTTTCTGCTGCAGAGAGTTATTCTGATGAATATATTAATACTCATACTACAAACATGGATAGTGTAATACTCTCCACTGCACAAAGGTACATAGGCTGTGACTGGCTGAGTTTCAGATGGGTATGGAACAATTCTGAATTCATTGACTACTGTGCTATCTTTATTGATGCTGTTTTACAGGAAAGCGGTGTTCCACGGTCTGCTTTTCCGCACTCTCCTTTTGTCGACAATGAAGAGTATAACGGCTTTGTAAACTTCTTTAAAGCAAAGGGGCGGTTTTCTTACAGGGACTTTACCTCTGATATTCGTCCCAAATGGCTTATTGTATTTGATCAGAACTTTGATGGTAAAGGTGATCATATCGGATTTGTCTATTCCAAAAGTGGAGATATTGTGACTACAATTGAAGGAAACTCTGATGATGGTAAGGTCTGCATGAAGACTTATAACATCAACAATCCTAAGATTATGGGGTACTGTATCACTGATTTCGATAACAGTTCTGTTCAAACACATACTACCGCCACAACAACCAGTAACACTACAACATCAAATATCACTACAACAACAGTGACCACAACAGAATATATCGCATCTGCTCCTGTTACTACTTCAACCACTACAGCATACTCCGAACTCATTATCAGTACAACCAATGCTCAGAATGTTACCGACATTGACATTCAGAATGATAAGTACTACATGGCAAGTCTTATCGGCGGTAAAATGCACTCAACAGATGCACTTACTGATTCAAACGTATCAAAGATTATTGATACTGACACAGACTTAACAGTATACTCAGTAAATCCGATTACCGGACTTGCTTACTGCATTACAGAATTCGGTGATGTGGGTTACATACACACAAGTCTTCTTGCTGAAAATGGACAGGACACATATTACTCAGGATGCAGAGCAAGTCACTATGTATGGTCAGGTGTTGGTGTTCGTCTCAGAGCAGGTGATTCCTTATCTGCTCCTACACTTTACATTCTTGATGACTACACTGAGATTACCATTCTCAGCCATGGTGCAAACGGTTTTGTTTATGCTGAAGTTTACCTTGATGATGGCTCTGTTTTAAACGGTTATATCCATGATTCTTTAGTATTTTTCATTTGATAAAATCAATTATTTAAGCCCTCGTCAAACTTACGAGGGCTTACTTTCTTCATAATGCGCTTGTTATACAATAATTATTCAGCAACAAATTCACATTCATACATATCAGTTCTTTGCCATAAATAGTAGACGTCAGAATAGTCAATATGAGAAAAATCGTCAAAGTATGTTTCTTGAGTGTGATGTCCATATCCTACGTAACACTGTGATGTATATGGTTTGACTCCGTCTATATTAAAGTAATTGGTTGCAAAACAATCTGCATAACCAAGCTGTCCGTCCATGTTAAGAATACACCATTTATGGGCAACTTTGCCGTAATTAGCATATTTCCATTCAAATCCCATACATTCAAGAACCATACCAAGTGCAGCTGTGATACCGTCACAGGTAGCTTCTCTTTTTATGAATGTTCCATATGCGGTGTAGAAGTAATTGCCGTACAGCAAATATTCTGAATACTGTGATATAACACATACAATGGAAGCTGCCTGTATTACTCTTTCTTTATCTGTTCCTTCTCCGGCACATTCAGCAATTACCTGTGCTATTTTCCTTGCATCTTCTGTCTGATTTCCTGTAGGTGCAAATATATATGAGTGCCATACTCCATCCGAATCAATTATGTATTCCGGTGTAACCATGTTCTTATACAGATATCCGTTATAGTAATAGTATTTTTTGCCGTCTTCAATTCTGAACCCGGTAAACTCTGCGGCTGAATCTGTTGCATTATTATCCGGATTGTCAGATGTTGCAGTGTCATTGTCTGATTCTGATATTGAAGAAACATAATCTTCAAGGGAAGTATGTTTGTCAGATACTGATTCAACAGCATAATATGTAAGCAGACAGGATGCATCTGTTGCATCAAGAACACCGTCTTTGTTGATATCAGCAAACGCAGATTGTTTAGCATTCAGAGTTTTGTTTCCGCCTGCAGATGTAACAGCGTATTCAGTAAGAATTAAAGATGCATCTATTCCGTCTATTGTGCAGTCACCGTTAATATCTCCGTAGGAATAAGAAGGTTCATCAGCAAGTGCAGAAAACTGAATATTATTTTCTTTAGCATATCTTTCAGCTGCAGAGTTGCTGTATCCTTTTATTACAAGGTCTTTGTTACAGTAATCAAAAACACCGTCACCTATTTTAGTTACACTGTCAGGTATAGTTATACTTTTAAGATTACTGCATCCGCAGAAAGCATAGTACTCTATTTCGGTAACGCTGTCAGGAATAATGACATTCGTAAGACTTGTACACCAGTTAAATGCCAGACCTTTGATAGATTCAACTGAGTCAGGAATAGTAACAGATGAAAGCTTGCTGCATCTTGAAAAGGCATTATGACCGATATATTTAACAGAGTCAGGTATATTTATCTCAGTAAGATTTTTACAGTCTTCAAAAAGGTAATTATCAATATATTCAAGAGATGATGACAGCTTTACGCTTGAAAGATTAAGACAGTTTGCAAAAGAATATTCCCCGATACCTGTAACGCTGTCAGGTATAGTCAGTTCAGTAACAGCACTGTTATAGAAAACCTTATTGCCGATATGTTTCAGGGAATCCGACAGATTAATTTTTTTGAGACTGCTGCATTGCCAGAAAGCATAAGATGCGATATTTTCTACACCTGTAAGATTAACTTCAGTAAGACCTTTGCATTCATAAAATGCAGCAACATCGATATAAACTCCATCACCAGTAATATCAACGGAACTAAGACCATTACATCTTTCAAAAGCCCGATATAATACATTTTTTATTGAATTCGGGAAATTAATCTTTTTGAGATTTGTATATTCTCTGAAAGCTGTGTATCCTATAGAAGAAATGGTATCCGGTAATGTAACACTTGTAATAGTATCAGGAAAAAAATCCGAATCAATATACTCAATGACCTTTCCATTGATTTCAGAAGGCACTACAACGTCAGTTTTCGAGCCTTTATAATGTGGTACAGCTTCCATGTCAAAGTCTGATGATTCGGCAACGGCTGTAAATGGTACACATTCTGTTTCGTCATATGACGGCATATACAAATATGCAGTGTTAAGCATAGCGAAAGCTGTAAGCGCAGCAATAAGTCTTTTCATTTGAATTGTTCCTCCGTTTTCTGATGAATTAATCTATCTGTGCAGATATTTGGGAAAGTCATACAATAGCGTGTTGAAGCATGATATATGATTAGCATATTTATTATTCTTCATCTAAGAATTTCCAATGATATCCTCCTGCAGTTTTTCGTTTACCTTTACAAGCGTTAGGAATATTAGTTACATTCTTTGAATTCCCAAATATTTTCTCACTTGCTTCAGATAAACTATCAAAAACAAAACTCTTTTCTATACAAACCACTTTCTTATGTGCTTTATCCGAGCAATAATGGCAAGCAGATCCTGATTGAACTCTGCTTTCAACTTTTGTTTGCCATCCATGTCCTTTTGATCATTTCCACCACACTTTAATAGATGATCTGCTATAAATTTCAGTTGATTTCAAATCGCCATTTTTTTCGTAATTCCATTCTTTGGCAATATCAGGTCTTACAGTTTCTAAATCGTTTTTGCCTTAACTAAGTGCATTTCCCATAATAAATCTCTTACCCTTCTCAGTTGAAAAAACAGCGTGTTTTTGAAGTCTGATTTCATTAAAACACGCTGTTTTTCAACTATGAATCCCAATCCGATTATTACTCATTTTACATCGAGTAGACCAGATCGTTTTTAACAGTATCTTTTTTCTATCTTTTAAATATACTGTTTCTCAGCTTAGCTTCAGTAATATTCTCTGAATTTCAAGTGCATCGGCATTGGTTACTCCGTCGCCGTTCATATCGGCATTCAGCATTCCCTGTTCGGTAATGTGAGTTTCGTCAGTTCCTTTTACGCCGTATTTATCGGGATTTGCAAGTGACTGCATTATAAGTACTGCGTCTGCCATATTTACATTTCCGTCACAGTTTGCGTCACCTTTTACGATTTCCTGTTCTTCTTCACATTCGGCAATATTGTCAAAATCAAGCCACAGCTTTACATATTTGCTTTCAGCTGAATATGTCGGACTTTCTGTATTCTGTGAACGTAATTCAGACTCTGTAAGTGCCTTGCTGTATACACGCACTTCATAGAATTCAGCCTGTGAGCTTCTGCCTGTGTCGGGACATGCTCCGATTGTAAACGGATAATCTGTGTGCGATACTCCGGCTGTTGTTCCTGTTGCCTTTTCACCTATCATTTTTCCGTCACAGTATACTCTGAGCATATTGTTTTCTGCATCGTAAATGCCTGCAATCTGATGTTTCTTTCCAAGCCAGTTTGATGAATCGGGAATATCACAGTATAATGATCTCCATTCTCCGGCTGCATGAATGAAGAAATCTACTGTATCTTTCCTTGCTCGTAAAGCAAATGCCATATCGCCCTTGCCTGTGAACATATTAAATTCGGGTGTACCTGTAGGAACAACATTTACTTCAACTGTAAATGAATTTTTGCCTTCTACTGCACTGTCAAGTGACTCGCAGTGCGGTACTGAAATATTTCCTGTCAGTGCGTTTCCGCTTTCAGTTGCTTTAAGCTTTGCCTGTGCGGTAACAGGAATTACAAGCTTGTTACTGCTCCTGTCCTGTACAGATATTCCGTCAGAACGCAGTTTTGCTGATATGTCTGTAAGTTCCTTTGCTGTTGAAGATGACGAAACAGGTATAATTGTATAACTCCATTTGTATACTCTGTCAGACGGCAACTGATACTGGTCAAGTGTTCCCTGTCCGCATGTTGCACTTCCTGTTCCCATAGAACCGTAGTTTACAGAAAGAATCGTTTCTTCTCTCGGTGAAAGCTTGTATACATGATCAGCACTGTGAAGGTCTTCGGGAGTAAAATGTATTGCACTCGCTTCCACAGTTCCGTTGGCTGATATTAAAACTGCATTTGATTTGTTCGGGTCAGCAACGCTTATCCACTTTACATCAGTAAGATTTCCGCAGTCATCTGCCTTCATGTACGGGAAAAACTGTTCTGAAACTGTACTTGACCACACACCCTGTCTGCCGTTTGTTTTACGGTCATTAAAGGTTTCAACAGGTCCGTTTCCGTACCAGTTAAGCTGTTCAGCACCCTTAGGCAATGTCATCATTGAACCGACACGAAG
The DNA here is from genome assembly GCA_024403965.1 of Ruminococcus sp. Lineage (GTDB taxonomy): Bacteria > Bacillota > Clostridia > Oscillospirales > Ruminococcaceae > Ruminococcus. Next base: position 14,532 of record JAKSQU010000011.1, on the reverse strand, counting down.
GAATTTTCCCATGCCTGTGCCTACGGCATTTACTTCCATGTCTACCTTTACACGTCCGTCTGCACTGATTGTATATGTGATATTTACTTTTGTATTTTTTGCATTCGGAAGATTGAGATGTGAAATGACAATCTTCTGTCCGTCTGTGCCGTCCTTTACGTCAATTCCTGTTACTTCAATTTTGCCGACAGCTTCACGCCATGCTGTATCGAAAAGCTTTGCTTTTCCCGAATTGTTGTCATTTTCAACGTAACCACGCCAGAAATTCGGAACAGGACCTTCAGAAATAAGTGTTTCGCCCTTGTATGTATAGCTTTTCATAAGACCTGTACTCTTGTCGATTGAGAAACTGAAATCCTTTCCCACAGGCACATACATATCGGGATGATTTACAATTTCAAATGTATCGTCAGATGTTTCAGCCTTTACATTTCTGCCTGTTGAGTCAAGCTTAAACTGTCCGTATGCAATTTCTGTACCCTTTGCAACCATATCTGTTGACTCGCTTGTAAGTACTGAAATATTCAGATAATATTCATCGCCCGAAAGTGATGATTTCGGAATTGTGTACGGAATTGTCAGATTTCCCGATGAAAGCGGAGCAACATTTTTATCTGCGATTTCACCGCTGTCAATTACAAGACCATTCTTTAAAAGCTCCCATGTTACTGTATATTCACTGAGATTTCTGAAATTGTTTTCATTGTATACGCTTACTGTCTGACCGTTTAATGATTTGAACCAGAAATTCTGATACTGGAATTTTACTTCTGCAAGTTCAGGCTGTGGAGTTCTGTCAGGCATAACAAGTCCGTTTTCACAGAAACTGTTGTCATTAGGCTGATCACCCCAGTCACCGCCGTATGCATAATATTTGCCCTTGATTTCTTCACCGTAAAGATTTTTGTATGCATAGTTTTCTGAGTAATAGTCCCATCCTTTAGTAACAGGAACGGCTCTTGACTGGTCTGCCCAGTCCCAGATAAATCCGCCCATCATGTTGTCTGAAGTTCTGATAACATCCCAGTATTCCTTTAAAGCACCTACAGAGTTACCCATAGCGTGATCGTATTCACACATAACGTAAGGGATTTTTCCGTCTCCACGGTTATAACCTATAACACCGCTTCCGGGATACATATTGCTTCCCATGTCAACGCCCATTGATGAACCCTGTCCTTCACTGTGAACAGGTCTTGTAGGGTCATGCTTTTTGAAGAACCATATCATATCTCTGAAAAGACCGTTTGCAGAATTCGGATCACTTGTATATGCCATTTCGTTTCCGATAGACCATATAACAATTGCAGGATTGTTTTTCAGACGCTGATATGCAGTATTTGTTCTGTCAAGACCAAGCTCGTAGAACCATCCCTTAGCTTCGTCATTGTTCATAAGGGCATGAGATTCCATATTTGTTTCGCCCATCATGTACATACCGTATTTATTGCAGAGCCAGTAGAGATAAGAGTCGTTGCTGTAATGCGATGTACGGATTGCGTTTATGTTGTTACTCTGCATCTGACGAATATCTTCTTCCATACACTGCTGTGTAACTGCCTTTCCGTTGAATGGATCTGTATCGTGACGGTTTACACCTTTAAGTAGAAGACGCTTGCCGTTAATTGTAATCGGCTGCCATTTGCCTGTCGTAACCTTGTATGAACCGTCAACCTGTGTGGATGTAAAGCCGATTTCTCTGAAACCAAGCTGTGCAGAAACTGTTTCAACAGTATTTCCGTTATCGTCTTTAAGTGTAAGCACAAGTGCATAGAGATTGGGATTTTCCGCAGACCATAACTTCGGTGCAGTAACAGGAATATTCATGGAAAGAGTCCCCTTGCCCCATGCACTTATATCGGGAACAATTTCTGAAACTCCGCCGAGAATATTTATGCCGTTTTCGTCATATGCGTCGGCTGTAACTGTCCATCCCTTAACATCGCCCCATGTGATATTTTTTACATCAGCACTTATCTGCAGTATTGCATTTGTGTAACTATCATCAAGTTCAGTGCGTACAGTATAGTCTGAAATCTGAACATCGGGAGCACTTACAAGAAATACATCTCTGAAAATACCGCCGTCATAAATCATATCCTGTCCTTCAAACCATGTACCGTCACAAAATTTATGAACTTCTACAGCAAGAGTATTTTCGCCTTCTGTGATGTAGTCAGTGATGTCAAAACGGTGCGGACTGAATGAGTCTTCGCTGTAGCCTACTTCCCTGCCGTTAAGGTAAACATAGTATGCAGATTCAACACCGTCAAACTGAATATAGGTACGTCTTCCGCTTTCAGTCATTGAGCTGTCAGCAATAAACTTTTTGCGGTAAAGACCGACAGGATTGTAATTAGTCGGCGCATTCGGAACAGTAACCCACATATCATATTTATTCTGCCACGGCATGACAACATTTGCATATATCGGGAAATCAAAACCCTGACAAGTCCAGTTTTTCGGCATTTCAACGTTTTTCCATCCGTCATTTGCAGACGGAGAGTAATCGGGATTCATAAATCCGCCGTTAAGGAAACGCTGAGCCTGTTCATCATTCTGAACAACTGTTAAATCCCAGTTATTGCCGTAGCCTGTGAGCATCTGCATATATTCGGAGTCTGTTCGTGCATTGTAATTCCATACAGCATTTACAGCTGATTCGGTGCTGTGAAACGGAACAGGATTTACAGATGCATCTTCACGATTAACTGCAAAAACATCTTCGGCAAACTGAATATTGCCGTTAAGATCTTTGTAGTGCTTACCCTTCCATTCTTCGTGGGTAAATTTTCGGGAATCATCAGCAAAAGCCGATTTGCCGAGCGGAGCAATGCTGTCAGCCACAGCCGTTGAAAGCAAAACTGACAAGAAAACGGAAACTGCCTTTTTCATATTGACCACCTAACCTTAGTAAAATATAATTATGACTTATAAATTAATTGAGAACTTTATTTATATATTAGCAAATATTGATTTGTGTGTCAACTAAAAAAAGAAGGAATCAGTGGATAAAATGCAGTATTTCGGTAAAATTATGATATTTATGTGAGAATATCAATGCAAAATGATTCGTTAATTGTAATGGAGTTAATGTGATGTTCAAAAGTTGCGACACAATGCCTTTGCTGGCTGTCCACGCTCTCACTCGTTACTCACAGGGGGAGAGTAGTCTGCTTTCGCTCATTTCTTTTAAATACGGACTTGTAATATATTAAAAAATACAAAGAGAATTCATTGCAAGTTCTCTCCATTTTCTGTTTGTATGAAATTCGTGTAGGGGCAGACCCATGTGTCTGCCCGAAAGTCTCCTTGTAACCCGACGGGCGCACACATGGGTGCGCCCCTACAGACAGTCAATATTACAATATAACGAAACGGAGAGAACGTCGAAAACAATTCTCTCCGTTATTTTTTTATTAATTACAAGTCCGCATTTATAAAGACGAGCGAAAGCAGATTTCCCTTTTCCTGTGAGTAACGAGTGAAACGAGTGGGAACGTGGCTAACCAGCGGAGGTACTCCGCTTATTCAATCATTCATATTCGCAATAACATCAAACATTTCTTTCGGAACTATAAATGAATCCGTAAACGCATTTATAACCATACCGCTTAATTTTTTCTTGCTGTTCTTCGCAAGCTTAACTGCGTTACTAAAGCTTATCTGTACATTTGAGAAACGCTTTCCGTATTCGCCTGTTTCTTTTTCTGATGTGAATACAGGCAGAAAATAGTAAGCTCCGTTTTTAAGTATATCGGGATTTGTTCCCGTACTGTCTTCGCATGGTATATACAGCACACTGTCACGCAGTATTACTGAAAGCTTCATCAGATTAAGCTCTGTACGGTTTCTCTGACATACTTCTATTGCCTGTTTCAGTGCTGTACCGTCTGCAAGATTTTCCTTTGTGACCTTATCATCAGACACCATTAATTCTTCATTTGCTTTGTATATCATTTCTATCAGTTCTTTTGAAAGCAGAAATGACTGTCCCCACGGATTTATTACTATTCCGTCAACACCGCTTTCAAGTGCGAATTTCAGTGCGCTGTCTATGAAATGCGAAATGGTGTCACTGCCTATTCCTTTTTTGTATTCTTCTTCCGATGTAAACGCTACACACCACTGTTTTCCGTCATTTGAATTTACGGAACGTATTTCAAACTGCTCTGTACCTTCTCCGTGTACCACAACAGGCAGTATAAACTGTCCGTCTTCATTCATAAGTGAACGTATTGACTCCAGTACGGCTATCATTTTTTCTTTCGTTTCTTCCTTGTAATATTCTTCAATTGCTTTTTCAATAATTACATTTTCTTTTATAATATCATTTGCCATTTTAAAAATCTCCTTTTGTCTTACTTTCCGATAACAGCCTTTCTCACAAGTACAAGGTCAATGGAATCCACCGAGCCGTCATCATTCATATCGGATTTTTTCCACTGTGCTCTGCTGATTTCTTCATTCCCGAGAATATATCTGCCGTACATTACAAGGTCTGATACATTGATTTCTCCGTCAAGATTTATGTCTCCCTGCGGTGAAACTATCTTTGTGAATTTTGCAGTGAGTGTCTGTGCTTTGTCGGTATTTACTGTGATTGTTTCGTCGGATGATGTTACTGCACCGCTCCATCCTTCAAAACGGTATCCTTCATCGGCTTTTGCAGTAAGTGTTACTGTACTTCCTTTTTTGAATGAGCCTGTCCACACTACATCGGAAAACTTTACAGTTTCTGAATTTGCAGTTATTGTGCCACTGCCTGTTCGGGTTACTGTTACTGTTGTATTGTCATCGTTAATATTCAGATAATTTCTCATATCTTCTATGGCATAGTCGGCACGTCTTTCAAAGAATGTTGTCATTTTTTGAATTTCATTGCTGAGATATCCCATTTCTTCCTGTGCATAGTTATCATAACTGCCGAAACTCTTTCCGCTCCATCTCCATGAACTCATGGTCATGTATTTCATATATGAATTATTATGCTCTGCTATGATATTCTTCATCTTCTGCGGTTCAAATACTGAGTAAGCTGTTGAACAGAAAGCGTCTGCAAACTGCTGTCTGAATTCGTCATTTTTAAGCAGTGCTGTGAATATTCCCGACGGAAAACCGCCCTTTGCGTCTCCGCCGAATTTCTGAAAGCTGTCATGTGCATAGCCTTCCACACCGCCGAAATTTGCATATGTAAGACCTGCTGTGTAGTCAAAATCAAATGAGCCGAATCTCCATTTTCCGTCGCTGTATACATTTCCGTCAATTACATCGCCTTTGTTCTTCCACATGAGATAATTGTAATTAGGCCAGTCCCATGTGCCGAGATAAAGTCCAACTGCATAATGGTCAATAAGGCTTTCAACGTCTACCATTGATGTTACATAGTTATATTTTGCTGTATCTGACAAATCATTCTTTGTGCAGTATTTGTAAAGCTCATAGATTTCATCAAAATCAGATTCTTCGCCTTCTTCAAGTTCACCATTCTTTACCATTGCAACATTTTCAGACGGAATGCCGTAATTCGACTGAATGAAATAATCAGAAGATTTTTCAGATATATCGTACATTCCCCACAATTCGCCGTCTATGAAAAGCATGCATCTGTTGCTGTCGTAGCCTGCAAGAGACGGAATATCCCTTAATGTCTGACGGAGAATATTCTCTCTCATTTTGTCAAGCCATGTAACTGCACGGAGACTGAATGAGTCATATTTCTTAATTGCTTTTCCGTCATCATATGAAATATTGTTGTCTATGATTTCATAATTCAGCTTTGAATCGCCGTATTCACTTCTTGCATAGAGATTAAAGCTTTTAGCCTGTGCATTTCGTGTAGACGCACCCTTTATGCGCACACCCATATCCTGTGAGTAAACACATTCGCCGTTGCGGAAAAAAGTCACGCTTGCAGGACGCTCCCATTCCTTGCCCTTAGAGAAGAAATTAGCAACGTTGTCTGTATCCCATTCACTTTTTCTCGGGTCATACTGCGGACTGTTTTTCCAGTCAAGATACTGCTGACCGCATACATAGATACCCTTGTCCTTGTCAAAAAGGTTGCTCGGGTCAGTTACAAGTGAAACAACAGGAATATCCGAATAATAGGACAGCTTGTCGGGACTCATGACAAAATATGTATTAGTGACAATCGGGCTGTATTTTCCGTCTTCGCCCTTTGAAACAGCACGGACAATCATAGCCTTGTCGTATTTCTTTTCACCTGCGGTATATCTCTGCTGTAAGGTGATTGAATACGGAGAATTGTCTTCATGCTGATATCTGCTGTAGACGTTTTCGTCAGTACTCTTGTCGTACATACGGATTTCGCCTGTGTAGAGCTTAGCGGAATCAGAAGTTGTCGGGTCAGAGCCGTCAAGAGTGTAGTAGATTTCGTCTGATGAACTGATACTCAGGGAAATATTGTCGTTAACGGAATAAAATCCCGACGGCAGAGAGAAAACAGGTACAGACGCAGACTGCATATTCGGTGCAGACGGTGTAGGTGTCATAACAGTAAACAAACCGCTTCCGTCGGGAGAACAGCCGAAAGACGTATCTTCAGCAAGTGACGGAACTTCAACTGTCTGATAAACAGAGCCGTCAGCCGTGCTGAGAGTAAGAGTTTCACCGCTTTTGCTTAAACTGAAACCTGTGCGGATTTCAGAGCCTTCGCCCTTGTCGGCAACAATAACAAGATGTTCACCCGACTCTAAAACAGTACCCGAAGGAAAAACAAAACGGAGCGGACTGCTCACATCATCGGAAATTCCGTAACCGCCTATATCCACAGGAGAATCCCCTGTGTTAAGGAGCTCAATCCAGTCGGATGCAGAGCCGTTGCTGTCGTAAAAGCATGACTTATTCTGAGTGCAGATTTCATTAATGATAACAGCGGAACCTTCTTCGGCATGAGAATAAGGAATACCACTGCCAAGCGGAACAGCCAGTGCCATAGCTGAAACAACGCTGATAGTTTTTTTCAAGTAACTCATAAAAATACCCCCTATGTATTTTAGCGTACTGCATATATACATTATATCATTTACAACAAAAACAATCAATGATTTTTGTACTGTTTTACTAACTGAAAATACAGTTGAATTTCTGTACAGTATGAATAACAGATTTACGGGAGTATTGCTGAATGTATGTCTTTTTTGTGAATATATTAATTTGTTGAGCGTTGAAAACGTAAACAGCGTATTGAAAATTTATGAAAGATGTGGTAGAATAGTATTGTAATTCGGATTTTGCAGATGTTTAACTGTATGGGCGCACCCGTGTGTGCGCCCGTTGGGTGTTGTAGTTATTTCGTCGGTCAAGCCGAGATTTAGTAAATCCGTACCATTCGTAAAACTCCGCTCTGCTTGTTTTACTCCCTCATACACCCTCCCACCAGAGAGATCTGCACCTCTCTGGACTCTGATGTGTGGCGGCTTCGCCGCATTTTTCTTTTTTTATTTTATCTATTATATTAATTTATGCAAAGGAAAATAAATATGAAAGCAAATTATCATACACATACATACCGCTGTCAGCATGCAACAGGTGAAGACCGTGAATATGTCGAACATGCTATTGCTCACGGCATGAAAATTCTCGGTTTTTCCGACCATTGCCCGTGGATTTTCCCCGACGGCTATGTTTCAATCATAAGAATGTCCCCACAGGAAACCGACAGCTATTTTTCGTCTCTCCTGTCACTTAAAAAGGAATACGCAAATGATATAAAAATCTACATCGGCTTTGAATCGGAATATATCCCCGAACTTATGGAAAAACAGACCGAATTTCTGAAAGACTACCCTGTTGACTATATGATACTCGGACAGCATTTTATCACTCGTGAACCGTTCTATCCGCCCGAAAGTGAATGCCGTGGAACAGAGAAATATCTCAGCAAATATGTTTCACTTGTTATCGAAGGACTTGAAACAGGACTTTACAGATATGTTGCACATCCCGATATTGCTTATCTTAACACATATTCTGAAACCTACCGTGAACAAATGCTCCGACTCTGCACCTACCTTAAGGAGCATAATATTCCTGTCGAAATCAATCTTCTCGGCTTGCGTGACGGCAGACATTATCCGTCAGACAGATTTTTCGCTATAGCGTCAGAAGTCGGAAATTCGGCAATTATCGGCTGTGACGCACATTTCCCGTCTGCACTTTCCGATATCGGACCGATTAATGACTGCATTGCCTTTGCAGAAAAATACGGTCTGAATATTGTTGAGACACTTTCTGGACTTGAATGAATAATAAAACGGAGAGAATTCATAGTGAGTTCTCTCCGATTTCTTTATAAAGTCTTTACTTAGTAACAGTAGGTAACTTATCAACAAGCTTTAATAAAAATCTCTGAATTGCAAGAGCATCTGAGTTTGTCATGCCGTCGCCTGTGTTACAGCAGTCTGCATTCTTTTCGCCCTGTGCTGTAATATGTGTTTCGTCTGAACCCTTGATGCCATACTTGTCAGGATTTGCAAGTGACTGCATTATCAGTACGGCATCAGCCATATTTACATTACTGTCACAGTTTGAGTCACCGTATACGATATCTGCACTCGGATCAGCAACTGTTGTTGTAGTGATTGTTACAACCGGCTTTGTTGTGGCTGATGTTGTAGTTGTTGTTACAGACGGTGTTTCGTCTTCCTTATATTCGTAAACAACACTGATATTCTTGTATGTGATTTCGATTAAATCGTCTACTTCATCTTCACTCTTTTCAGATGCATCCCACCATTTCTGGAGTTCAACCTTTCCGTCAGAGATATATGCTTCAACATCTTCCTTAACTTCATCAGCGCCTTCGCCTGTTGTCTTTGTAAGTGTGCCGTCAAATACTACTGTGGCTGTTGAATCCTTTCCGAGTGGAAGGCTGTAGCTCTTTGATGTCCAGAAATATTTTCCGTCTGCATCATTAGCATTGATACATACTGCACAGCCTGCTGTTGCCCATGATGAACCTGCGCTTGATGTTACATCACCTGTGATGATGATTTTTGCAAGGTGCTTTGCATCTGTAATCGGAATTTCCACATAGCCGTTCTTGTTTATCATTGACTCAGGATCGTCGAAGTTTTCTGTCTTTGTTTCAATCTTTTCTTCTTCGTAAATCTTTAAATCGTCGAATGCATCAGCCTTGTCTGAAACAACAACCATTGCAGCAGAGAATGAAGGAAGTTCAACATTTACAACGTTATCCTTGACATCCTTTACGATGTCGATAAGTCTTACCTGTTCCTTGTCACCATATACAGCGTAAACTGCAGCAGACTTGTATTCCTTTGCAGCATTCTTTAAGCTGATTGATGCATTTTCGTTTTCTGTAAGATCCTTGTTTGTGATCATAACAGTTACTTCTGAATCATCATCAGCATTTACAGCAGCATATGTGCTTGACTTTGAAACGTCTTCTGTTGATGCTGAAATAAGAGTATCACCGAATGAACCGCCCTTGCCGTCGTAGTTGGTGTAAAGGTTGATACCTGAAACGATGAATGGTTCACCGCCCCATAATGTAGCGAAATATACGCCGTGGTCTGCATAACAGCCGAGTGCTTCGGCTTCTGCGATTGTACCTGATGCATCATTTCCGCCGCCGAAATTGTACTCGGAAATTGCAAGCTTTGTACCAGGATTGTATGTATCAATTGACTTCTGAATTGTCGGGAGAATAGGAACATTCTGCATGCACCACTGACCAATCCAGCTGTTTTCTGAGAATCCTTCTTCGTAAAGAGTACGAACTGACTGAAGTCTGTCTTCAATGCCGTTTCTTGCTGACTCTGAATAGTAGTGAATATCGAGAACATCAAGAAGACGTGTACCGCATTCGTCAGATGCCTTTTTCATATCGTCAAGGTAGCAGTCGAGATACCAGTGATAATTGTTTTTCTCCTTGACAGTTTCCCATTCATTATGGTCTTCATCATCATCAAGATGGTCGAAAGCTGTATAGCCGTAAAGTGCAGGTCCGAAAATCTCAGCCTTAGGGTCGAGTTTTTTAACAGCCTTAGCCATTTCGATTGACTTTGAGCTTAATTCTTCAATAGTAACAGGCTCAGGATGAACTCTCGGATGAGTGTCATTCCAGAGAACAGGCTCATTATCAAGGCTGTAACCCTGGATACCTGTAGCAGACTGTGAATCACCGAGCTTGTTAATGATATAGTTTACATATTCATCCATGTAAACCTTGCCGTCTTTAAGGTCAGGAGTTTCATCGAAAGGAGCGTTCTTTGTAAGAACAACTTCATTCCATCTGTCAGACGGAGCAGTTTCAGCTTCTGTAACAGTACCATCCTTGTCAGCAGAAACATATCCTGCAAGCTGTAAAGTAGTCAGCTTATAGCCTACTCCGTACTTTGCAGCAGACTTTGATAACTGCTGAACACAATCAGCAGGTTCATTTGAATTTGAAAGGTTATTATCTGAACTGTGTTTCCAGTCTGAACCTGCATTTGACGCATTGTTTTCCCAGTTGTAAGCAGTCATACGGTTACCGCCCTGACGAACTGAATTTGTCTTTACGTTTTTAAGTTCAGTTGTGTACTGGTTTACGCCGTAAATAAGCGGTGAAATCTCTTTGCGTTCACCTTTAAGATCAACTGTGATGTCCATATCATAGCCGCCTGCGGCATTTGATGTGTCCTTGCGGGCATTGCTGAACGGTGCAGTAAAAGCTCCCCCTGTAACTGCAACGGCAGCGAGTAATGCTGTGATTTTTTTCATTTGTATTCCTCCAAAAATAAAATTCTGTAACTACAGTTTAGCACAGCAGTAATATACCGTCAATCATTTTTAAGATGAAAAATACAATATGTCATTCAAAAAATATTATTCTGCATTAATTATTATGGAATATTTAGGAGAGTGTGAACAAACAAAAAACGGCACAGAGCCTGCGCTGGCGAGCCACGCTCTCACTCGGCGCAGAGCCTGCGCACGCTGTGTCCACGCTCTCACTCGCAAGCTCGTTGCTCACAGGGGGAGAGTCATCTGCTTTCGCTCGTTTCTTTTAAATATGGGCTTGTGGTTTAATTAAAAATAACGGAGAGAATTCTTTGTAAGTTCGCTCCGTTTTGTTTTGGATAACAATATTATTCTGTAGGGGGGAAGTTATTTCGTCGGGCAAGCCGAGATTTAGTAAATCCGTACCATTCGTAAAACATCGCTTCGCTTGTTTTACTGCTTTCTCATGGGGACTCTGTCCCCCCTCGTACACCCCCTGCACAAGAGATAACATCTCTCGTGGCTCTGGTGTGTTATAGAGCTTCGCCGCATTCTTTTATATTTTTATTCAAAATTAACCACCCTGTCACATATTTCAAGCACAGCATTTCTGTGAGTAACTATTACAACTGTTCTGTCGGTCATGCTTTTCAGATTTGCGAGCATTTGCCTTTCAGTCTGTCCGTCAAGAGCACTTGTTGACTCGTCAAGCAGTAAAACCGGTCTTTCGGAAAACACCGCTCTCGCTACGGCTATTCGCTGTAGCTGTCCTTCCGAAAGTCCCTTGCCGTCTTCTCCGAGTACTGTGTCTGCTCCGTTTTCAAGCTGTGATACAAAGTCATACGCACACGCTGTTTTCAATGCATCTTCAAGACGTTTATCATCATCTCTTTTATCCGGACACCCAAACGAAACTATATCCCTTATACTTCCGCTCATAAGATGATTTCCCTGCGGCACATACGCAAAAAGTCTCTGCCACTTCATATCAAGGGGCATCTTCTCTCCCCTGTATACAACGCTTTTTTCTCCGCTGTCAAGTCGGTAAAGCGACAGCATCAGTTTCATTACTGTTGACTTTCCGCATCCCGATGAACCTGTAAATGCAACATATTCTCCCTTGCCTATACTGAGATTTACATTTTCAAGCACAACAGGATTCTCACCAGCATCATCACCGCTTTTATATGAAAAAAATGCATTTTCAAACTCTATACGCTCAAAGCCGTTTCGGTATTTATCGGCAATTTCTTCCGATGTATACGCATCCGCACTGCTCTGAATTTCTATTTCTTCTGCTTTCAGTATTCTGTCACAGCTTACGAATACATTTGTTATCTGCGGTATCACTCCCGATATGCTTCTGAACGGATTTTTTATCTGATTTATAAGCTGATATACAGCCGTAAATGTACCGTAGTTAACTGTGCCGTTAAGTATTCCGTATCCGCAGTATACCGCTCCGATTACTGTTGCACCGTTCATTACTGTGCCGAGACCTGTCTGACAGAGATTAGAAAAAACATTCTTTTTCATTCTCATATCTCTGTGTAAATTCATTTTGCTTTCAGCAGTTTTAACTGCATAGTCTTCCGATGCATATGAACGTGCCACAAGCATTGAACCGAGAACATCCTGTAAGTAAACCTTTACATCATCTTCCCTGTTCTGCACTTCATTCTGCAGTGCCTTGTTTTTCTTTCTCACATAAAACGAAAAGAACGTCGTAATTATTCCGAAGGGTATCAGCAGATACAGTAATTTCGGTTCAAGCACAGTTATCATCGAAACTGCACCGACAATACGCACAGCCATACCCGATGCATTAGGAATTATTGCTGTTAACCCGTCCGCCACAGTTGCTGTATCCTTTGTAAGACGGCTTAACCAGTAACCCGAATGTACATCATTTACACTTGCAAAATCCCTGTCAAGCAGAGTTCTGAAAAGCCTTGCTCTGAAATGATTTTCGAGTGATGAACGGCAGTATTCGTCTGCACGTCTGCTGACCGCTCTCAGAATAATCTGCACTGCAATAATTATCACATATATTACGGCACTTTTACGGAAATCTGCACTGCTGTGTGCGACAGCAGTATTTACAATATCTTTCAGAAGAAGTGCCGAATAAACGCTGCTCATTCCGAGAATAATCTGAAAAACAGAAAGCATGACTATTATCAGCTTTAATTTCAGTGAAATACTCCACAGAAATTTCACAGCAGCTTTATTTACGTTTATTTTCAGCATTTTTTAAAAACCTCTTGATAATACTCCTTGTTCTGAGTATAATATATCTTACGGGGAAAAAGTCACACCACAAATGAACATACAGCTTATACAGCTTATTGTCAACGGAAATTTCCTTTCCGTCTCTTACAAATGCAGTGAGTACACCGATAATATGACTGTCGGTTATTCCGTATTCCCTGTTGTAACAGTTGTCACCGCAGATGACATAATCATGTCCCCTTACTTTAAGAATTCTGTGCAGTACATACTGTCCCGAATCACGTTTATAAAGCGGAACATCGTATTTTTTCAGTCTGCCGTTAACTTTTGAGATAATGATTAAATCCCTGTGTTCACGGAGAAGTGGCATCATGCTCACACCCACATTTGTGTAAACAAGTGAGCCGTTTTTTTCGATAAATTCCTCGAAGGTACTTTTTTCCATAATCACCTCTCCACTTTCATTCCGTTATAGGCTGTTATAACAGCGTCGGTTTCCATATTACAGCCGAGTGTAAAGAAAGAAACACATTCATTCAGCATGTCGGTAAGTTCAAGTATTCTGAGCATTTTAAGGGTGTCCTTTGGCTTGTAAATCTGCTGCAGCAATATCGGATAAATTTCGCTCATTTCATTTCTGCTTATATGATTGTTTTCGGAGCGTTCAAGAATACATACTGATTTCAGCTTTACGGACGTGTTACGGCTGATATGGTGCTTGCCGTCCCATGCAGTACCGTAAACAGTTGCTGTGCCGTTTCTGAGCATGATAAGTGGCTTGTCATCATTCACAATAAAAGCACGTTCACCGAAATACTCTGTCCACAGACGTGTATGAGTTGATTTTCCTGTACCGCTTTTAGCTGTAAACAGATAAGCTTCACCGTCAACAGCAACAACAGAGCCGTGCATGAGAATAATATCAAAGTCAATCAGCTTTTCGCACAGCTTTCGGTAAACTGCCGTAGTTTCGAGCTGACCGTCGGAAAAATCGAATGGGGCAAGCTTTTCTCTGAAACGTTCCAGTTTGTTTTTTTCACGTTCAGAGTTTATATCATACTGAGAAACTGAAATTTCAAATTCGGGATTTTCTGATGAGAGATAGTCACTGCAAAGCTGATGAACGTCATTATGGAGTGAATTAATTCTGACAACGTGGTCAGCGATTTTGTATGTATTTGAAAACAAAGTTATCACCTAAAATAAATAATATAAAACAAAAAGAATAATAACAAAAATAAGAAAAATGCGGCGCAGCCGCCACACACCAGAGCCACGAGAGATGTTATCTCTCGTGCAGGGGGTGAACGAGGGGGACAGAGTCCCCCTAAGAAAGCAGTAAAACAAGTGAAACGATGTTTTACGGAATGTATGGATTTAATAAATCTCGGCTTGACCGACGAAATAATTACAACATCCAAACGGGTATACACATGAGTCTGCCCCTACATAACCACCCATAATTATACCATATTCCCTTATTCCATTGCAAGCAGAAGAGAAAAAAAGGAAAAAAAGCCTGTTTTTTTCTATCTGTTTTATAATATG
>JAKSQU010000109.1 GCA_024403965.1 Ruminococcus sp. | reverse complement strand
CTACAACAACAACAACTACAACAACAAGCACTACAACAACAACTACTACAACTACTACTACAACAACAACTACTACAACAACAACTACTACAACAACTACAACTACAACAGCTACAACAACACGTCTTACAACTCAGGCTGCTGAAGAAGATGAAGTAACAACAACATCAGGTATCACAGGCGGAGACGAAGACGAGCGTACATCTACAGAAATGACATTTACAACAACATCAACAGAAACAACAACAACTGGAACAGAAACTACAACAACAGAAACAACTACAGTAACAACTGAAGAAGAGACAACTACATCAGTTGAAACTCAGCCAACAGTTGCTACAACAACAAAGGCTACATCAAAGAACACAACAAAGGTTACTAACACAGACTCACCAAAGACAGGTGTAGCAGGTGTAGGAACAGTTGCAGCAGTACTCGCACTCGCAGGTATCGCAGCATTCGCATCACGTTCAAGAAAGAACGAAGACTAATTAAAAATTTAATCGGCTGTCAGCGCAAAAACTGACAGCCGATTTTTATATTTTTGTATGAATGAATAAAACAAGTATGTTAGTGTTGTTGAAAAATACCATAGTCATTGTGCATGATGTTACAAAAACATGCGGCATTATTATGTAGAAGAGAGAACAATAAATGACAGGTTAGTACATATGTTAGGTAATTGTGCATAAAAGAAGTTGACAACAAATGAAAATAATGCTATAATATACACATGTTATGAATCAATCGATTAATATGATTATTCAATTTATACCTCTTAAAAATGACAGCAGTTTGGTGTGTTAATGCTGTCTGACTCCTTCTTTTTATTTAAGGCTGACGTATTTACGTCAGCCAATTTTTTGTATATAACAAAACAGACATCACGAAATACGAATCATGATGTCTGTTTTTTTCTTACAGCAACAGCCATTTTGCCGAGTTCTTCAAAACATCTTTCTGTTGCAGTAACTGAGTATTTTGTGTTTTTGCTTTTTGAAAGGGGATCGTTGAAATAGTAGTAATCATCGTCATAACCGATAAGAACAAGACAATGTTCATTAGAAAGCCATTTGAAATCCTGTCCTTTTCGATCACCTTCATCGATTATCCAGCTGTTTATTGAATTAAAAAAAGGTTTTTTCATACCGATACCGCCCCATATAAGAACAGGAATTCCTTTATCGATATAACGTTTGCAGATTGTAGCAAGCCTTTTTCCCGTAAGGTCAACCACAGAATATTCATCATCGGGGAGAATTTTTTTGAGTGCCGAAACTATAGTACCGCTGTAGCAGCCGTAACCACTGTCAGAAAAAGGATCACCTATAAAATACAAATTCGGATCGGGACCATATGCGACTTTTCGCTTATTTAGATACACTTTTTTATTTGTAACGTACCCGTCTGTAACAAGCTGTTTAGCGTTCATTTCAATACCATAGTAGGCGAGTAACATCGAAGTACTGACCAGTTCACAGCCTGTCGGATAATCCTTCTGTGAATAAAAAGGAACATCAATAACGGCTGTTCCGTTGAATATTTCGGTAGGAGTTTCCGTAACAGGTTCAGTTGTATTTTCATCAATATCGGCAGATATATTTGAATAATCAGCTAAAGGAACAATTTTTACATTTGCAGATTTATGCAGTGACTCAGACTTAGGAATGGCAAAATAAACAGCAGTTCCAATTAAATCAGCTGTAAGTATGCCGATAATCAGTTTTTTCAGCGAGAAATTAGCTGAAATAATGAAAAAGAAGTCACTTTCAATAAATCGTCTGAATGGTGCAGTAATAAAGCCGAGAAATCCTTTTTTTCGTGTATAGCTTGAATATAAATCGGAAAATCCTTGATTATATGAATCGGATTTATTGTTATCAGAATTATCCATAGTGACCTCCTTTCATACAAACACCGCACAGAAATATGTGCGGTGTATCAGTAATTAGTTTTTAGTTCTTGTCATAGTGAAAGTTGTGGTAGTTTCAGCAGTTTTATCTGAATTTTCACTCGTTTCAGCAAATGTGTGAACAGACATATTGATTTCGGTAAATCCGTCAAGAATATCACCGAGACGGAAAACTGTATCAGAGAGAATCTGATTTCTGCTTTCAGCGAAAATCTTACCAACAGCACTCTGCGGATTTTCGTCAATAAGTCTGAACATGATACTTAAAGCCTGTTCAACAGTTTTCGGCGGTTCAACAGCGGATGATGTGTTGAGTTTAAGAGAAACAGCACCATCAGCAGAGATAAAATCAGCTAAATCAGAATTATCAGCACATTTACCGAAAATGTCAATAAAAACAGGGTTAGTAAATTTTATTACAGCGTAATTAGTTTTATTCATATGCAAAATTAAGCAAGAGCAGCCTTAAGAGCATCAGTTCTGTCTGTCTTTTCCCATGCAACGCCGAGCTCTTCACGTCCCATGTGACCATAAGCAGCAAGCTGTCTGTACTGTGGCTTTCTTAAATCGAGCATTTCGATAATAGCAGTAGGGCGGAGATCGAATACCTTTGAAACAGCCTCAGAAAGCTTGTCCTCATCAACCTTGCCTGTGCCGAATGTATCAACGAGAATTGAGATAGGCTTTGCAACGCCGATAGCATAAGAAAGCTGAACCTCACACTTGTCAGCAAGACCTGCAGCAACGATATTTGTAGCAATATAACGTGATGCATACGCCGCACTTCTTTCAACCTTAGTAGGATCCTTACCGCTGAAAGCACCGCCGCCGTGACGTGAGTAGCCGCCGTATGTATCAACGATAATCTTTCTTCCTGTGAGACCACTGTCACCCTGCGGACCGCCTACAACGAAACGACCTGTCGGGTTAATGAAAATCTTTGTATCTGCATCCATAAGTTCAGACGGAATAACAGCATCAATAACGAGCTCCTTGATATCCTTGCGGAGCTGATCAAGAGAAATATCAGCTGAATGCTGTGAAGAAACAACAACAGCATCAACTCTTACAGGCTTGCCGTTATCGTATTCAACAGTAACCTGTGACTTTCCGTCAGGACGGAGATAGCGGAGAGTGCCGTCTTTACGAACATCAGTAAGCTTAAGAGAAAGCTTGTGAGCAAGTGAGATAGGGAGCGGCATAAGTTCAGGAGTTTCGTTGCAAGCGTAGCCGAACATAATACCCTGATCTCCTGCACCGTTTGAAAGACCATCTGACTCACCGTTTTCTTCTCTGTATTCGTAAGCCTCGTTGACACCCATAGCAATATCAGGTGACTGTTCATCAATTGAAGTAAGAACAGCACATGTGTGACCGTCAAAGCCGTATTTAGCACGGTCATATCCGATTTCAGTAATAACCTGACGAGCAATCTTAGGAATATCGATATCTGCTGTAGTAGTGATTTCGCCCATACAGAGAACCATACCTGTAGTTACAGCAGTTTCACATGCAACTCTGCCCTTGCTGTCCTGTTCAAGAATAGCATCGAGAACAGCATCTGAAATCTGATCACAGATTTTGTCAGGATGACCTTCTGTAACTGATTCTGAAGTGAAAAAAACTTTACTCATATTAACCTCCTGAATAAAAAAGAGCATTCCAACAACGGAATGCTCTGATTTTTTTAAAAAATCCTCATCTTCCGGTATAAACCGCAGGAATTAGCACCTTGTTCGTTTCCAATCAGGTTGCCGGGCATCATAGGACCTGTTTCCTCCGCCACTCTTGATAAGGTATAAATATATTATACATCAATGAAGATGAATTGTCAATAGAAAAAGAATAAAATTCGACAAAAAACAAACGAGCCTCCTGTTAAGGAGACTCATCTGCCATGATATAGGGATTATTGGGGATTTAATAATTTAATGTTGGGGTAAACATTAAATTACCATGAAAATCAGCTTTAGGATCTCTCCTTCAGCATCTTTATTATAACATAACTTTATGTACATTTCGTGAACAAAGCATCAAAAAATGTGTAGAAATATTCACTTGTTTTTTGTGCACTGTAACGAATATTATGGTTTTATACAGTGATATTTATTCTAATAAAGCACTGAAACCATTTTCCTTGATCTGCTTTTTGTAGTAGGAGAGTTCAGACTGAATGAGTTCGTCAATAACCTTCATTCCAAGTAATTCAACAGGTGCTTTGTCATCGGTAAGAACAGTTCCTGTGCTTTCATAGGGGATAAGACCGTCTGAAACCACATACATAATCTCGGCAAGGTCAGACTGTTTAATGTATTTGATGTTTTCATTTAAAGCTGAAAGCATATTTTTATTGTTCGACGCAAAAAGTTCTCTGTTTGAAGAACCTCTTACGTCAATAGTGTAAACATTATCAAAAACGGCTGAAATAGTATCTGAAAGAGCGGTATTAATATCATCAGCCTTTTTAGAACGCATATTCATATTGACGACCATAACACCATTTTCTTTCAGACAATTTTTAACAAGTCTGAAAAATTCAACAGAAGACATCTGAAAGGGGATAGTGATATCCTGATAAGCGTCAACCATAATAACGTCATATTTTTTATCACAAACATTCAGAAAAGCACGTCCGTCATATGAAGTAACCTTGATATCGTCGGACATATCGAAATATTCTCTTGCAAGGTCTGTAATTTTATCATCAATCTCAACGCCTTCAGCAACTATGTTTCCGAAATACTCAGTACACTGTTTAGCATAAGTGCCTGTACCCATACCAAGAACAAGGAGTTCTTTTTCATCACTGTCAGTATCGCACATAAGCGGAGCCGCCATAGCATAGTCATAGTAAAGACCTGTCAGTACACCTTTTTTCATGTAGACAGACTGTACACCGAAAAGAACATTAGTTGAAAGATATGTAGCCGACGGAGTATCCTTAACCTGTAAATAGTTGTATACAGATTCGCCTTCATAGTCAAGGTCAGATTCCCAGAAAGCAAAGCTAAGCATAGGCGAAACGAAACAGCATACAATAAATACGGCAGCAGCACTTACAGCTTTAACGGCTTTTTTTTTAGCAGAAATGAAATAAATAAGAGCGATTACAAGGAGAATACCGCCGAAAATAAGGAAAGTAACCGCAGTTCCCACAGTAGGAATTGAAATAAAAGTAGGAACGAAAGTACCGATAATACTGCCTATAGTATTGAAAGCACCGAGAGTACCGACGGTTTTACCGCTGTCGTCAAGACTGTCAACAGTGTATTTGACAAGTGACGGAGTAACAGTACCAAGAAGAAAAAGCGGAAAAACGAAAACAATCATACAGGTGATAAAAGCTGCCCATATAAGAAAATTAGTATTAACAGTAAGAACAAGGAGAGCCGCAATGCCGCCGATTACAAATTTTCCAACGAAAGGAATTGCCGCAATCCATACAGCCGCAAAGAGCATTCTTGCATACAGCTTGTCGGGATTTGGATTTTTGTCAGCACTTTTACCGCCGTATATATTACCGAGAGCCATAGCAATCATAATAGTACCGATAATAATAGTCCATACAATCTGAGATGAACTGAAATACGGAGCAAGAAGACGGCTTGCACCGAGTTCGACAGCCATAACGGAAACACCCGAGAAGAATTCCGTCATGTAGAGATACCATTTGTTTCTGAGAATTTTTGGAATCTGAATTTTTTCTGATTTGCTCATTAAATCACCATACCTTAATAACTGAATTGATTTTATATTTTATATTATAGCACACTGAATTAATAATGTAAAGTTACAATAAAGGTACAAAAAAATAAGAGCGCCCCATTCGGACGCTCATTATTTTCAGGTAAACAACATGATCAAGCTCTCTCAACCTTGCCTGAACGAAGACATCTTGAGCAAGCATAGATATGACAAGGAGTACCCTTGACGATAGCCTTAACACGCTTTACGTTAGGCTTCCATGTTCTGTTTGTACGTCTGTGTGAGTGAGAAACCTTGATACCAAAAG
>JAKSQU010000108.1 GCA_024403965.1 Ruminococcus sp. | reverse complement strand
CAACAGGCTTTGGAGACTCCTTAACAGGCTCCGCTTTCTTCTCTTCGACAGGCTTTGGAGACTCCTTAACAGGCTCCGCTTTCTTCTCTTCAACAGGCTTTGGAGACTCCTTAACAGGCTCTGTCTTTTTCTCTTCAACAGGCTTTGGAGTTTCCTTAACAGGCTCTGCCTTCTTTTCTTCAACAGGCTTTGGAGTTTCCTTAACAGGCTCTGCTTTTTTCTCTTCAACAGGCTTTGGAGTTTCCTTTACAGGCTCTGCCTTTTTCTCTTCAACAGGCTTTGACTCAGCAATTTTAAGCTCTTCCATTTTAGGTGTCGGCTTTTTCTGTTCAATCGGTTTAAGGTCTTCCATTGAAGGCATTGACTTCTTTTCATCAGCTTTCTTAGGAACTTCCTTGACAGACTCAGTTTTCTTTTCTTCTGCCTTTGTGTCTTCCTTAACAGGCTCTGCTTTCTTTTCAACAGGCTTGAGCGGTTCCATAACAGGCTTTTCTTTTTTCTGTTCAACAGGCTTAGGATTTTCCTTGACAGGCTCTGCCTTTCTCTCTTCAACAGGCTTTGGAACTTCCTTTACAGGCTCTGCCTTTTTCTCTTCAACAGGCTTTGGAGACTCCTTGACAGGCTCAGACGGATTTCTCTTAACCTTTCTCGGCTTTACCTTTATAGGTACAACCTTTTTTCCTGTGCCGACAGCATCAGGTTTTTTCATATTATTTTCCATATATATCACTCCAGAACAATTGTCCTTTATGCTTAATCTGTATGCAGACAAGCATTAATGCGGACTTGAATAACCAAACTTTCCAACATATTTATTATAGCACTTCAAAGCAAAAAAATCAATAATTTGACAGTTTTTTGTTTAATCATACAATTATCACGGCTTTTCAGACCATTCCGCAACGCTGAACAGCCTTTTTATTTTACATAATTTGTCACAATG
Source organism: Ruminococcus sp. (assembly GCA_024403965.1). Lineage (GTDB taxonomy): Bacteria > Bacillota > Clostridia > Oscillospirales > Ruminococcaceae > Ruminococcus. The sequence goes on along the minus strand of JAKSQU010000108.1, from coordinate 5,035 downwards.
CACAAACGATGATTTTTATATACTTTCATTCTAACTTTTTATACCTTTCAGTGTGAATTATAAATATTTCATATCAGCAAATATACACGAAATATCGGCATTTTCTACGCTTGAAATAAAATAAGTTCAACTATACTATTTGTATTAAAAAGTGTAGTGCAAAATGTAGAATTTAATTGTGCAAAGTGCCGAAACACATCAAAACCTATTTTATTTTTCATAACAATGTGATAATATAAATTCAAGGAAATATGGTGGATTCGCCACAAAGGTCACAAATTTAAAGGTGAATTCACATCGTGGTTTATATTGAAAATCAAGGTCTGGAGGTTTTACTATGTGTAGAAAGTGGAATTTAGTAAACAAGATAACAGCTGTATTATCATCAATAGCTATCTCAATGTGCTGTATGACAACTCTCCCTACGAATGTTTCAGTTGCAGAGTCACAGCAGTACTACAGCGAAGACGAACTCGATGCTCAGATCAGAGAAATGGGTATGCTCGTAAATGAGGCTCGTATTGAACTCGGTCTCAACCCTGTAATGATTGTTCCTCATCTTAATGAGGCTGCTGCTGTAAGAGCAAAAGAAATCTCTGTAAAATTTGATCATAAGAGACTTGATGGTTCTAAGTTCCATACTCTTATTGATGACGCTATCGTTCCTTGGTTCAAGACTGCTGAGAATATTGCCGGCGGTTCACCTACTGCTGAAGAAACATTCATTCAGTGGAAAAATTCTCCTGATCACTGGAATGCTATTATTAATCCTAATTACACACATATGGGTGTCGGCTTATGCTATGATCCTGACGCTACTTACAGATGGTACTGGGAACAGGTTTTCGTTGCTGTTGACGGTGAAGTTGAAGGTCAGGAGCTCCCTATAAAATACGTTATCACTCCTGCATCATCAGGCGATATCAACGGAGATAACGCTATTGATTCTTTCGACCTTATTCTTCTTAGCAAGTACATCGCAGGCGAAATTCAGTATCTCAACGATTTACAGCTTGAAAGTGCTGATCTCTTAGCTGACGGTTCTATCACTTCTGCTGACGCTGTTGTACTCAGAAAGTACTTATTAGGCGAATTTGAAACACTTCCTATCACAATGGATCAGTTCCTTGCAAACAGATAATTGAAAGGAGTTTTATCTGAATGAAGGCAATCTGCTCTAAAAAAGAGCTTTATCTGTGCAGTTACTATAACTGTATTTCCGATATAATCGATAATGAACAGCTTGAACAGCTGAAACAAATCACTCACCATATTTGTACCACACGTTTTCAGCACTGTCTGAATGTCTCTTATTACAGCTATCTGCTTTGCAGAAAGCTCGGATTAAATGCACGTTCAGCCGCAAGAGCAGGTCTTCTGCATGATTTATTCTTCTACGACAGAAAAGAATATAATTCCACACGTTCAAAAGGTCAGCCGCATCACAGCAGTATGCATTCGGCACAGGCTCTTGAAAATGCGGAGAAAATCACTTTTATAACAAATCTTGAAAAGGACATGATTGAAAAGCATATGTGGCCCTGTACAACCGCCCTCCCGAAATACAGGGAAAGCTACATTATAACTCTTGTGGACAAGTATTGTGCAGTACTTGAATTCTGCGTACCTAAGGTAAACAGAGTTATTTCTTCAAAAAGTTCGGCTCAATAAAAACAATTCCCCGAAAGCAGTTTTTTGGTTTTTACTTGCTTTCGGGGTTGTTTTTTATGTATTCGGCTTTTTCTTTCTGTCATAGTCAATCATGCACAAAAATAATTAAAAATAAAATATATCTTCTGCCTATTGACTTTGTCGAACATTTGTTCTATAATATTCTCAAGGAATAGAACAAATGTTCGTGCGGATATAAAATAGTCAGGAGGTTCTTATAATGGAAAACTTAATTAACGGATACATCACAGGCAGTAAGCTCGCTGAAAAGCGTATCAGTGAACTTACTGCGCTCAGAAACACTCTCAGAAAAAACGGCGAAACTGCAAAAATTCAGGCACTCGGTCTTGACCGCAGAATAGAACTGCTTTACACCGAAAAATATCAGATGATGGAAATTATACGTCATCTCAGCTCTTTCAGGAGGAAAGATATAAGTGCCTAAATCAAGGGAACGCTATTCCGATTCGTTCAGTGGAAAAACTGATATTGAAATCAGAAAAATTCTCAGCGAATGCGATGAATCTGACGAAAAAGCCGTCAGAACAAAAAAATTAATGTTAAATGTAATAAATAATGAACTTACATCAAGACAAAAGCATATTATTATGCTATACTATTTCTGTGGCATGAGTATTAAGGATATTGCGGTAAGATTTTCTGTCACTCCGCAGAATATATCTGCTATTATCAAAAGAGCAAGAATCCGCTTATACCGTGTGCTGAAATATTATATGTAAGGGGAAAATACTTTGAATACTCCATTGTATGATTATCTTATAAGCTATTCTCAATCTGATACACTCCGCTGTCATATGCCCGGTCATAAGGGCGGTGCTGACAGCAAAAATATTATGAGCCGTCTTAATGGACTTTTCGATTTGGATATTACCGAAATATCCGGTGCAGACAGTCTTTTTGAAGCTGACGGCATTATTGCCGAAAGCGAAAGAAATATGTCACAGCTTTACGGCTCTGCTGCTACTGTTTATTCTGCCGGCGGCTCTACTCTCTGCATACAGGCTATGCTCACTCTTATGAAACAGGATAACCGCAAGGTCTTTGCGGTAAGAAATGTTCACAGAGCTTTTCTGAATGCGTGTGCTCTGCTTGACATTGATGCTGAATGGATAATGCCCGAATACAACGGCAGTATTCTATCGGGTGAAATAAGTCTTTCAGATGTTGAAAAACGTCTGAAAGACTGCCGTAAGCCTTCATGTCTTTACATAACATCCCCCGACTATACGGGAAAAACCGCTGATATACGCTCACTTGCTGAAATATGTCACAGATACGGTGCAAAGCTGATTGTTGACAACGCTCACGGCGCTCACCTTGCATTCATGCCCGAAAATATTCACCCGATTAATGTCGGCGCTGACCTGTGCTGTGACTCGGCACACAAAATGCTCCCTGCACTTACAGGCTCGGCTATGCTGCACACTTCATGCATTGAATACGCAGACAGGCTGAAACAGGCTATGAGCTTTTTCGGCTCAACAAGTCCGTCATATCTTATTATGGCATCTCTTGACCTTTGCTGTGAGTACATAAGCTGTCAGATAAAAGCTGACATAAAACGAAATTCCGCTGATATCTCAGCTTTCAGAAATCGTTTTTCGGACAGGCTTTCATTTGCTGACGGTGAACTCTTTCACATTACTGTAAAGGCATCGGAAAGCGGTTACAACGGAAATGAACTTGCACAGCTTATGCGTGAAAATGGTGCTGAATGTGAATATTCCGATGATGATTTGCTCATTCTTCTAATGTCGCCTGTGAACGTTTCGGATGACTATATCCGCCTTGCAGAAATACTTGAAAAATCACTCGAAAAGGCTGAACGTCATACAGTAAAAAATGAAAAATTCAGCCTTTCTCTTCCCGAAAAAGCAATGTCTGTCCGTGATGCTGTTTTTTCTCCGACAGAAGAAATACCTGTTGACAGTGCAGAAGGAAGAATATGTGCATCCGTAAAGGTTCCCTGTCCGCCTGCAATACCGATTGCATCAAGCGGTGAAATTATCAGCAGAGAATGCATAAATATTTTCAAAAAGTATGGAATTCTTACTGTAAATGTGGTAAAATATAAAGATGAAGAACTGCTCTGCGATATTGAAAAAATTCACACAACAGAACAGGGTGCTGAACGTATACGAAATAATATGTCGGCTGATATCCCCGATGCTGACAGATGGTGCAGAGATAAAATTGCAGATTATTCTTCTGTTATCCGTAAAGGCAAAAACCTGTATTACACCTGTGAAGACTGTGTCATTACGGTAAATGCAAAAAGCTGTACTGTTATTACAGTACACCCGAAAAGGAAATAACAATGAAAAAAATATATGGAAATGAATATCTGCTTTCTACTATAGCAAGCATGATAGATAACGGACGTTCCGCACAGTCTGTAATGTTCTACGGCGAAAAAGGGAGCGGACGAAAGCTTATGGCTAAACACTATACGCTTTCCCTTATGTGCGAAAATCTGCATGACGGAAAGCCGTGCGGTGTCTGTAATTCATGTCAGAACGTTTTAAAGGGTTATCACCCCGATATTACATATGTGGAAAAAAGCGGTAAGCTCGGCGGATTTTCCGTTGAAACAGCAAGGTCTGTGATAAACGACTCGTTCATAAAGCCTAATAACAACAATGGTAAAAAGGTGTATATCTTTACCGACTGTCACAATATGGACCCGAGAACACAGAATATGCTCCTTAAGCTCGTTGAAGAACCGCCCGAATATGCATACTATATATTCACCTGTAAGTCAAGAAACGATTTTCTTCCGACTATTATTTCAAGATGTATCTGTTTCGGAGTATCAGTATGCACCGAATCAGAAGCTGAAACATCTCTGCTTGAAAGCGGTTTTTCACAGGATGAAGTAAATAACGCTGTTGAATGCTTTCACGGCAATATCGGATTATGCACCGAATACATCACTGATGAAGTTCTGCGCAAACAGGTGGATTTGACAAAATCACTTGCAGATAGTATAATAAGAAAAGATGAATATATGCTGAATGTACAGCTTTTCTCACTTGGAAACGGACGCAGCGAAGTCAAATCAGTACTTTCAATGCTTGACATTCTTATTCGTGATGCGGCAGTACTCGGAAAAAATCCGGATGCCGATGTTATGGGATGTTACCGAAAGGGCGCAGAAGAGCTTTCAAGGGTTCTTGTATTCAGTCAGACTATGAAAATACACAGGATAATTGAAAAGGCTGAACGCTCAATCGACAGCAATGTGACTATACCGCTTGTAACAGCGGCGATGTCGGGGGAAATAATCGCCGCGATATAACTGCAAAAAATAAAAAAGAAATGTGCGACGCAGTAACGCTTTACG
>JAKSQU010000107.1 GCA_024403965.1 Ruminococcus sp. | reverse complement strand
ATATTATTATAAAGTCATCCACAAGACATCAATTCTCCAAAAGCATTTTTCTTAATGCAATAAGGTCGAATACGTCTATACTTCCGTTTTCGTCAATATCGGCAGCCTTTGAACTTTTTAATTTTTCTTCATATGTATAGTCGGATTTAAGCCATTTAGTAATTGTTACAAGGTCTGCTACGGATAACTCTCCGTCTGCATTTGCATCGCCCTCAAGATATATTTCCTCAAATTTCAGTTCCATCGCCCTTGCGATTCTGTAAGCTGTTGAATCCGCATAGCCTTTCAGAACTGCTGAATAAGGAAATGACGGGAAATTAATGCTGCCGCCATCGATAAAGCAGTTCGGATTTTCAAAAATCACAGTTGTACTGCAACCTTGATTGCTGTCTGTAAGACCACCAAAATATTCAACATTCTTTGGTATAACAAGCTCTTTAAGGCTGTCGCACCATGAAAAAGCACCGCTCTCTATTTGTTTTACACTTTCAGATATTACCACCTTTTCAAGTGACTCACAGCTTGAGAACATACGGTACGGAATAACTTCAAGAGTATCAGGAATTGTAAATTCCTTTAATTCTTTACAGTTTACAAAAGCACAATCACGGAATATTTTTATTTTCTCTGCACCTTTGATTGATGTTACCATCGAACCTTTCTCAAAATCTCCAAATGCGTATGAACAGATTATATCAACTCCATCTGGAATTTCAAATTCGCCCTTGCATTTTAATGCATCAACAAGCATTCCGTTTATAATAACAATATCATTTTCAGCCTGTAAATCATCATACCACGGTGTATCTTCAAAAGCAAGTCTTGACATTTCAAACTGCTTTTTCTCGGGCATGGTTACATTCTTTATACCTGTACAGCCTTGAAAAGCATTATCGGAAATAAGCTCTATTGTATCGGGAATTGTAATCTCTGTAATCAGCTCACAATCTCTGAATGCTCCTGAACCTATAGACTTGATTTTATCTGTTAAAACTGCCTTTTCAGCTTTGTGCAGTTTGCAAAAGCAACTGCCATTACATTTTCAAGATTTTTCGGAATATTGATTTCTTCAAGATTTGAACAGTTAAAGAATGACTCATAACCGATAGTTGTAATACTGTCGGGAAGAACAGCCTTTTCAAGTGAAGTACAGCCAGAACATATGCCAAAAATCTCAGTAACATTTTCGGGAATTTCGATTTCTGTTATTGACTCACAATATCTGAATGCATTCTCTCCGATTATTGTTACAGTTTTCGGAATATTTATCTCTTTAAGACTTTTACACTCTGAAAAAGCACAGATACCTATTTCGGTTACTCCGTCGGGAATAACAACACTTTCAAGATTGCCACACCCATACAAGAGAGAATCCTCGATTTTTTCAAGCTTTTTGGGTAAAACAAGTTCTTTCAGTGAATCACATCTATGAAATGCACTTGAACCGATTTCACTGACATTTTCGGGAATTGTTATTTCAGAAACAGATGTACAGAAAGAAAAAACACTGTTGCTGATTTTTTCAAGTGATTTCGGCAATACAATAGTTTCAAGCGAACTGCATCCATAGAAAGCACCTGAATCTATCTTTTTTACACCTTCCGGGATAACAACCTTTTTCAAATCCTTGTTACCCGAAAAAGCAAAGCTGCAGATTTCTGTTACATTGTCAGGGATAACAAGTTCTTCGCCGTTAAAATCTGCGGCTGAGATAAGGAAACCGTCAACAATAAGAATTCTGTCATCTGTCCAGAAAAGATTTTCAAGATATGTTCTGTAAAAAGCATTTCCGCCGACATATTCGATATTATCCGGAAGTTTTTTAATATCAAGCTTTTCACATCCACTAAATGCTTCTGCTCCTATTCTTGTTACACTTTCGGGAATATCGGCTTTTTTCAGCTTTGAACAGTATTCAAAGCAACCATCAGGAATTTCTGTAAGTCCCTCTGGAAGTCTTGCTTCTATAAGCTTGGAATTTGTTGAAAATGTCTTTACTCCGATTGTTTTTACTGAATCCGGAATATAAACTGATGTGATATTTTGACCGTAAAAAGCAAGCTTATCAATTTCAATAACAGGAATACCGTCTATCTCATCCGGAATAACAACATCATCAATAACAGGAATAAATCTGACAAGTTTCAGACCGTTTTCAATGCGTTCATAGATGAGATTATCAGAAATAATATAATCTTCAAGATAGTATATATTTTTTAAGCCGGGACTTGAATTAATTTCATTAGCTGCAGCAGAATCTTTATGAACATAGAAGACAGGATAATGGCTGAAATTATGGTAGTTTTCCCCAATTTCAATATCCATACTTTCAATCTGATAGCTGACATTGTAATTTTTATAATTGGATACAGCCCCCCTGTCGATTTTCTTTACTGCTTCGGGAATTACAATAAACGAATCCCCTTCAATACCAAAACTGTGTGTACCGATTTCAGTAACGGGACATCCGCCTATTTCAGATGGAATTTCAATATAGTAACAGGCTTTGTCAAACTCTAACGGTCTGCTGTTAGTAATTACCGCACAGCCGTCTTCAATACGGGCAGTAAAAATGTAGTCACCGACAGTAACTTCTATAGTATCAGACTCAGAGAATGCGGTTATAGAATTCACGATACGTGGGGTGTCACTTGGTGACGGCATATTTACCGTTGCTGCTGATGTCAGCGCCACAACTGAAAGCACACCGCTGACAATTCTTTTGATTTGATTGTTTCTCATAGAAAAACTCCTTTCCACTCGTTAAGTGTATGAAAATTAGTTCTCACAATCCATATATATTAACATTATAGCATATGTTTTTATCAATTACAATCGGCATTTTATTTAATTTTAACATTGTGGGTTTAGACAGGTTGTATAGAGAAAAAATATAATCCATAAAAAACATAAAATGGCATATTTTCTGTTGTCATAATATCAAAACCGGACAAAACATTTTCATTTCAAATTATCTTACTATCCCACTTGCCATTCAACCGAATATATGCTACAATGAAAGTATAAACAGGCGATACACCTACAAAAAAGAGAAAAACTATACTAAAAAGAGGAGTAAAAAGTATGAAGAAAAAACTATTCAGAAAAACGGCGGCATTTGTGCTTTCGGGTGCTATGCTATTCACATTCACAGGCGGTGCTTACCCCTCATTTGCTGCCGCAAACAAATCCCGTGTTTCCGTTCATGACCCCTCAATCATAAGAGACGGCAATACATATTACGTTTTCGGTTCTCACATTGATGCCGCAAAAACTACCGATTTACAGAACTGGAAAACATTTACAAACGGCTATGCTAAGACAAACAACGTAGAATTCGGCAATCTCTCTGCAAATCTGAAAAAGGCTTTCGACTGGGCGGGCGAAGACCTTGGCGACTGCGTGGGCGGTTTTGCTGTATGGGCACCTGATGTTATATGGAATCCCGACTATATCAACACAGACGGTTCTAAGGGTGCTTATCTTATGTATTTCTGTACTTCATCTACATGGAATACTTCTGTTATCGGCTATGCATCGGCTAAGAATATTGAAGGTCCTTATACATTTGTTGATACTCTTATTTATTCGGGCTTTACAGGCAACGATACCTATGTTTCAAGTCCGTCAAAAAGAGTGAACAGAAAGTATACTTCAACTAATATTGATGAACTTATTAATTCGGGTGAAGTTACATTCAACAACAACTGGTTCAGCAATAACGAATACAATTACAACGCTTACCCTAACGCTATTGACCCTACCATTTACTACGATACAAACGGAAAAATGTACATTACATACGGTTCATGGTCGGGCGGTATTTTTACTCTTGAAATTGACAAGTCTACTGGTAAATGCATTCACCCGAAAACAGGCACTACTGCTGACGGACGTATGGTTGACAGCTATTTCGGTACTAAGCTTATCGGCGGTTATCATAAATCGGGCGAAGGTCCTTTTATTGAGTATAACGCTGAAACAGGCTACTATTATCTTTGGGTTACATACGGCGGACTTTTATCTGACGGCGGCTATAATATGCGTGTGTTCCGTTCAGAAAATCCTACAGGTCCGTTTACTGATGCCGCAGGACGTACTGCAATTCATACGGCTAATTCAAATCTTGACAGCACAGGCTTAAAAGTCATGGGCAACTATAAATTCAGTACTCTTAATAAAGCGTACATGGCTTGCGGTCACAATTCTGTTCTCCGTGACAATGACGGTCAGTGGTATCTTTTCTATCATGCACGTTTTGATGACGGTTCAGAATATCATGAAGTAAGAGTTCACAAGATGTTCTTTAATGAAGACGGATGGCCTGTTGTTACTCCGTTTGAATATGGCGGAGACAATATATCCGAAGGCGGCTATGATGAAAGTGATATTGTCGGTGACTATGAATACATAAATCACGGAAATTCTACTGACGGCGATATAATCGGTTATAAGAATATAAAGCTTAATGCTGACCATACAGTTTCGGGTGCAGTAAGCGGTAAATGGGAACAGGCACAGAATTCTGCGGCGGCTGTTATTACAATCGGAAATCAGCGTTACAGCGGTTATTTTATTGCGGCTGAAAATGAAAAAGGGACTAAGGTAATGTCATTTACTGCTGTAGGCAATAATAATCAGACCATATGGGGTGCAAAGAATACTCAGTTCACAGGAACTGAAAGAAAACCGAATGCCGACTATACTGATACAAACTCAGTGCTTGTAATGGCACCCGATACAATAGGTGAACCAAGCAAGTCACTTAAACTTAGCGGTACAGATTTACTGAGCGGAGTTCCGTACTATATAACAAACAAAAACAGCGGTATGTCACTGGATTTACCGTCAGGAAAGCTTGATGAAGGTACAAATATTCAGCAGTGGGAATCAAACAAGCTTTGGGCACAGCAGTGGAAACTTATTGCTGTTGACGATGATTATTTCAGAATCGTTTCACTTGGTGATGAGTCAAAATGCATTGCAGTTGCGGAAAACTCGGCAAATGACGGAATAAATGTTGAACTGCAGACCTATAAGGGCACAGATAATCAGCTTTTCAGACTCAGGAAAAACGGAATTTATTATGGTATCGTTTCAAAATGTTCGGGTGATAAAGGCGGTCTTGATGTTTTTGAGTGGTCTAAGGAAAACGGCGGAAACATAAATCAGTATGCATACAAAGACTTTGACTGTCAGCTTTGGAAAATTGATGCAGTACGTCCGTCTGTACCTGACGGAACATATACTTTAAAAAATCTGAACAGCGGTCTTTATCTCTCATACAAAGGCGAAAGTGTTGTTCAGAGTGATGCTGTAACATGGAATGTTGCAAAACAGAATGACGGAACATACACTGTCAGCGTTTCAGATGCAAAGGCACTTACTGTTGAAAATGCAAATGCAGAAAACGGCACAGATATAACAGTTTCAAAGCTTGTTGGAGATACTGCGCAGAAATTCAGTATTATCTGCAATAATGACGGAACATACTCTGTTCTCAGTGCAGTTTCAGACAATGAAAAATGTCTTGACGTTTATGAAATGAGTACTGAAAGCGGTGCAAATGTGTGTCAGTGGGAATTCTGGGGCGGTGACGGTCAGAAATTTATACTTGAACCATCTTCTGAAATTGTAAATCAAGTTATCGGAGATGACTGCTTGACAGACGGTGATAAACAGGTTATTATTACTATAAGCAGTGATCAAGGTGACTGTACTAGCGATACAATTGCCAAGAACTACGCAAACTATTTACTTTCCTCGGTTATGCAGATGCACGATCCGATGAAAGCTACACTTGCGATGCTAGAAAACATAATTAAATAAGAGGAATTGTAAACATGGCAACTTTGCAAGAGAAACTTCAGCAAGCCCTCAGGAAATCAGCGTCCGCTATGCAGAAGGCTGCAGCGGAAGACAGCCCCCTGATCGCTAAAGCAGAAAATGATCTGGAACCTACGTTGGTTAGCTCCCCGGAAGAGGGTCGCACCGGTGAAGGTTCGGATTTGTTCCCTAACGATAATGGCGCAGACGGTCGCACGCAGCCGGGCCCTCCCAGTCAGGTTGACCCGGGTGTCCCGGGG
>JAKSQU010000106.1 GCA_024403965.1 Ruminococcus sp. | reverse complement strand
TAAAAGCTGTATTCCCTTTTGTGTTACTTTTGTGCTTAACTGCTCAAGACTTTCAGACAGCCTTACTGTCATTCCGTCAGCTATATAATGTGCTTCATCCGGTGAAAGCTTTATATCTTCACAGAAACGTTTCAGCAATGCACATACATATACTTCTGTTGCTCTGAGACGCTTTTTTATTTCATCTGCTATGTGTGTTTCTATCAGCTCGGTTTCTTCTGATATTGCTTCGGCATTTTTGTTCAGCTCATCTCCAAAGCCTTCCCTGTCGGCAAATATATCGGGAATTGATTTTATATACCTTGTTTCCATTTCAGCGTAGATTTCTGATGCTATGTTTTCATATGCTTTATGAATATTTCTGTTTGGCGAAAAATATGTCATTGCCACAGCGTGAGGCAGACAGCACATATCCGACATCATATGCACCGCACGTCCCAAATAACCTGCTGATTTCTGCAGAAAACCTGCATTGTACATTGTAAGTGCCATTGTGTAGTCTTCTTCAAAAATTGTTCTTGCACTCGGTGACGGCTTTCCTAAGCCGTTTGCATAGTAGCCGTTTACTGCATTTCGTTTTTTTCCGAATGGTGTAACTGCGCTGTAATAGTGCTTGCCCATTCCCTTTTCCCTGTCACCCTTCATATCGGGCTTTTTTATAACGTGCATCATATACGGCATCATCGGTGCTATTACGCTTTCTGTTTCGGGACAGCATTTAATCAGCATTTTTGACGCTCTTTCAAGTATAAGATGATGTGTTCTTGATGTTTTTTTGATTGAACTGTCATTTACTGTCAGTTCATAATCCCTGTTCTGTGATGTAATTTTTCTGATGTTCATTTTCATTCTCCTTTTCAGATTGTCTTTCTCTCATTTTAAGCCAGCTTATAAATGCATATATGTCGTTAAGCAGAAACATTGTAAAACAGATTACTACCGATATACAGGATATATCCTTCATTGACGCAAGTATCCATAATACTATAAGCACTATGTCATTTGATGCATATACAAGTGAAAAATATGCACTGCGTCTGAATGTTAAATATACCGCCGCAAAGCTTGTTGCAACAGATAATGTACTCGGCAGAAGATTTGCGGTTTTAAAGTATTTCAGTATGAAATAGAACAACGCTGTAACAACTGCTGTGAGAAATACCATAAACACTTTTTCTGCACGGCTTATGGTATTAACCTTTACTTCACTGCTTTTTTCACTGAACGGATTTCGTATCCAAGAAATAAATGAAAAAAGTGCCATAGGTCCTGTCATTCCGAGATATGTAAGCATTTCTCCGTAATAGCTGAATGAATACGAGATATAGCCGTAAATCAGCGCAAAGAAAACCATCATAAGCTGACCGAAAGGTTGTCCCTTTGCACATATCATTATGGAAGTTACACCAAGCACCGATGCAGCAAGATTAAGATAACCGTCTCTGCTGAAAATCAGAAATGACAGGGTTATAAGCGTTACCGATGTAAGCCACAGTATTTTTTCTGTTTTTGTGAAGTAGTTTTTCAAATTTATCTTTCCTTAATTATAAAAATAATAATGCGGCGCAGCCGCCGTCAAACAGAGTCCCCTGAAAAGAAGTAAAACAAGCAAAGCGATGCTTTACGGACCATACATAAGAATATCTCTCGGCTTGACCGACGAAACAAATTCAGTTGCGCAATTAAATTTATGGTATACTATTCGTCATTAATTTATTGTATCACGAATAAATAAGTGTGTCAACCATATGCTTTCGGTCTTATTATTACATATTTGTAACAAATGACAAAATTCATCAAAGTACTTGAATTTCATACAAAAAAATGGCATAATAGTATTATGAGAAGTATTCTCTGACAACTTTTTATTATCCGCACCTTTTTAATGCGGAAGAAGGAGAATTATATGGCAAATCAGCTTTGTATCGTTCTTGATTTCGGCGGACAGTATAATCAGCTTATCGCAAGACGTGTCCGTGAATGCGGTGTTTACTGCGAAATCAAGAGTTATCAGACTCCGCTTGAGGAAATCAAGGCGCTTGCACCTGACGGAATTATTTTTACAGGCGGTCCTAACAGCGTTTATGATGAGTCTTCACCACATATTTATAAAGAAATTTTTGAACTCGGCATTCCGATTCTCGGTATCTGCTACGGCTGTCAGCTTATGGCATATACTCTCGGCGGCGAGGTTTCAAGCTGTGTAAAAAGCGAATATGGTAAAATTGAAATAAACCAGACAGGCGGTCTTCTCTTTAAGGATGTTCCGCAGAAAAATGTCGTATGGATGAGCCATACTGACTTTGTAAGCAAGCTCCCTGAAGGATTTAAGGTTACTGCAGCTACTGATGACTGTCCTTGTGCTGCCTTTGAAAATCCTGAGAAAAAGCTTTATTCTGTACAGTTCCATCCTGAAGTTACTCACAGTGAATACGGCAAGCAGATTTTACATAATTTCCTTTATGAAGTCTGCGGATTCAAGGGCGACTGGGTTATGGATGATTTCATCGATACAACTGTTGCAAAGCTCCGTGAACAGATTGGAGACAAAAAGGTTATTCTCGGTCTTTCCGGCGGCGTTGATTCATCTGTTGCAGCCGGTCTCTTAAGCCGTGCAGTTGGCAAACAGCTTACCTGTGTATTTGTTGACCAGGGCCTTATGCGTAAGGATGAAGGCGATTTCGTTGAACAGACATTCACTAAGCTTTTTGATATGAACTTTGTACGTGTAAACTGCAAGGAACAGTTCCTTAAAGCATTAAAGGGCGTTACTGATCCTGAACAGAAACGTAAGATAATCGGTACAGAATTCTACAACGTTTTCTGGGACAAGATTCGTGAAGAAGGCGACGGCGGTTTCTTTGCACAGGGTACTATTTATCCTGACCGTATCGAAAGCGGTAAGGGAAACAAGAGCGGTAACGGTTCTACTGCTACTATCAAAACTCATCACAACATGGTTGAAAGACCTGCTGATATTCAGTTTGACGGCGTTATTGAGCCACTTGGCGACCTTTTCAAAGATGAAGTTCGTGCTGTTGGTGAAAAGCTCGGTATTCCGCATGACCTTGTATGGAGACAGCCGTTCCCGGGTCCTGGTCTCGGCGTAAGAATTCTCGGTGAAATCACTGAAGATAAAATCAAGGTTTTACAGGAGGCTGATGCTGTATTCAGAGATGAAATCCGCAAGAGCGGTATCGAGGATCAGCTTAAGCAGTTCTTTGCTGTTCTCCCCGATGTTCGCACTGTAGGCGTTATGGGTGACCATCGTACATATGATCATCTTATTGCTATCCGTGCTATTACTACTGACGACTTTATGACTGCTGACTGGGCAAGAATTCCTTTCGATATTCTCGCTAAGGTTTCAAACCGCCTTACAAATGAGGTTGAACACGTCAACAGAGTTGTTTATGATATCACTTCCAAGCCACCTGGAACTGTGGAGTGGGAATAATATCCCAATCTCCTGAAACGGCTTAAATACGTTGTTTTTGCTGCTATCACGATAACAATGGCAACGTTTTGGCAACATTTCTTGTATTATTGTATGAATAAAGAGCTATCTGATTCATTTGGGAATCGGATAGCTCTTTTTGTTTTAGAAATTTGTTTTCAGTTCATTAATCTTTTGATTTCTTTCAATCTGTTCCAATTCAAGCATTGCAAGCAGCATCATCTGATACAGCTCATCATACCATTCTTCAAGTTTGTTTTTCGTCATTTTTGCAACATATTCTTTATAATTCTTATCCTTTTGGCTTCTGTTATTGTGACGTATATTAAGATTATTGAGCATAAAAAAGATGTTGGTTTCTAACTGACTGTTTATTGATGATAATTGTTTGCGTTTGTGTTCTAATTCACTGCCAAGCTTCAGGAGAATATCTTTTTTCTTTGTTATATCACCTTTTAATGTATAATGATTGTATTTTACTATTTGATATGCAAGTTCTTTATCTACACATTCGGCTACAGCAGAAACAGCTGCATTTTTCTCGACAATTAAAACCTGTTCTTCTTTTTCAAAGAAAACCATTTCTTGATTAAGCCAATCAAGAATAGAATTCAAATTTGTGATAATAGCTATAATTACATCTGTATGATAGAAGCTTGCTTCTTCGTTAAGCTGTATTTGATCATGCAGTTTTACAAGATTAGCAACATATTCACAATAAGTAATTGTATCTTCAAAAGAAGGATTATCAGACTCTACTATTTCTTCTATATTAAGTGTTTCTCGCATATCTTCACAACTGATACAAGTTCCTCGAGATTTCCAAGTTTTAAATTTAAAATTGTCAAAAAAACATTCCAATGAATAATATTTCGTATCAAAATCGTCACCTTCTATGGCAAATATCCCTCTCGGAATCTCCACACGAATTCCATTACGGTCATTAATAAGCTCTTCAAGACGTTGTATTCCAGATGAGAAGGAAATGCTTTCTCTGATTTGCTCAAATATTGTTTTTCTCATTTTCTATTATTCTCTTTCACTTTTCTAAGTACTTCTTCATTTCTCTCCGCCTCAGACTTCGGATAATAATATCTCCAATGGTCATATTCTTCACGAGATATTTCGCCATTACGGTATTTATGAGCAAGTTCCTCCCAAGGTTCAAGCAGACCTGTCATTTTCTGAAACAAAGCACCATTCTGACGATTTACTCTGATACAGATTTCATCATTTAACCGGTCAATTTTCAGACCATATAAATCTTCAAGTGCAAATAAAGTGTGCATAACACCAACATAGCTGTCAATTTCAGGAACATTCAGAGCATGCATATGTTCTCGATGGTGAAGAACGTAATCTTAGCATCAGAGTCTTTTCCGATACTCAGAAGCGTGAAGCCTATGAATGCCAAAAAGGTATCTGTCCGATATGTAACAAACACTTTGAGTTTTCTCAAATGCACGGAGATCATATTAAGCCCTGGCACGCAGGCGGCAAGACCGTTCCTGAAAATTTACAGATGCTTTGCAGGGATTGTAATTTGAAGAAATCGGGGCAGGAATAATAGAATATATGTGATAATCCCCTTGAAATAATGTGCTTATTGTGGTATAATGTAGATAAGTTATATATTTGCTTCTTTGACATAATCCATTTTAATCATATCGATAATTGAGGGAGGAATTATTGTGAGCAGCGTAGTTATAGAATTGCAACGTGATCTTTTAGCTACCAATTGTGATATAGTAAGTGCATTACGTAAAGCACACATCATAGCATCAAAATTAAATCTTACAGAATTTGATAGTTGGATACTCTCTGAACTAAACGGATATAAATGCGATGAGAAAGAAATACCCGAATACCGACAAATTATGGGAGTATTAAAAGCATTTAATCCTTATCATGGTTGGACACCTGTATTATTCCAGGATGGAAAAATGGAGGAAACAATATGCAACCGAAAGTTAAAAGATTCGATCAGTGCTATTATTGAGTTGAGTTCAAAATCAGATTCAAGTAGTTTTCAGATCAATATTCCAGCCGATGCAGCACGAACTATTGATAAAATGTGCACCGCACCATTTCCTACAAGTTATATTGTTAGTTTCAGTCTGCATTTATTGAATGAAATAATTGACAAGGTCAAGAACTGTTTATTAGAATGGACATTAACTTTGGAAAAACAAGGAATTAAAGGTGATGAAATGATATTCAATCAAACCGAAACCGATGCGGCTAAAGAAGTTCCACAGCAAATCAATAATTACTATGGGACAGTTATCAATGGAAATGTAGAAAAAACTCAGATAACAAGCGGAGATAACAATACCGTTACAATGAATATAGATATTGGTACTGAATTAGCTAACGAAATAAGAGAGAGCTTAAAAAACGAACAGCTTTCTCCCGATGACATGGATAATGCAAATGAATTAGTTGATGAGGTTGAGACAAAAATAATTGAAAAGAAAAGTCCCTTACTAATAAAATCAGCCTTATCTGGTTTAAAAGAATACTTAATTTGTTTGGGAGCAAATGTCACTGCTGATCTAATAAACGCTAAAATGATGGGGCTCTTTTGAAATGTAGGTTGGCAACACAATGGCAACAAAAAATCAGACACTCAAAATTCAATATACAATACAAGCAATAGAGATAACGTGAGCTAAATCGTCTAACGGAATTCCGTTAGAGCAGCAGATTTAGGAGCGAG
>JAKSQU010000105.1 GCA_024403965.1 Ruminococcus sp. | reverse complement strand
AAAAATTTACTTCGCAATACTCACACATTAATTATGCGGTATTGCCTTAAAAAATACATTTTGAAAGCGAGTGAAAATCATGAAAAAACAAAAGAGAATAAAAGGCAGATTTATCGCATTATGTCTCAGTTCAGCAATTCTTACGACAGCTATGCCGTTTACAGCAGTATATTCAGCGAATGTTGAAGAAACAACGGGAACACAGCTGCAGACGATACTCATTGATAATGACGGAAAAAATTTATGGAATACTGAAAGCTGGGGTGGTGCAAATATTCTGCCCAATACAAGCTGGACAACATCGGATATGCACGATTACTTCTATAATGGTTTTCTGGAATTTGAAGTAAAAAGCAACGGAGAAGCTAACCTTCCGTTTTATGTCGGTATCACTTCACATTCTCACAATAAAAGTGTAACACTGTACTGGACAGATCTTGAAAAGTATAATGGAAAAATTGTGGCACCGGCTGATTGGACAACTTATAAATTTCCGCTGAATGAACTGATTGAAAACTTCCCTGACGAAGATTTTGACAGAAGCAATGTGTGGAAAATTGCTGTAGGCGCTTTAAAATCCGGAAACACAGCATCATTCCGAAATGTGAAGATATATTCCGAAGATGAAGAACGTCAGCATCCGTTTGTAAAGGTTAATCAGGTCGGATATACCTGTAATGGAAAGAAAAATGCAAAGGTTTCTTGTTTTGCGAAATTCGGCTCTTTGAATGGAAAGACATTCGAGATTGTAAATGCAGAAACGAATGAAGTTGTATATACTGATACGCTTTCAAATCCGGTTTTGAATGAAACTGCTTCCGGAGAATCGGTATATGACATCAATTTTGATGCTGTAACTAAAACAGGTATCTATTATATCCGTATTCCGAATGCTGATCTGAATAAATCAGCACTTACTCCGAGAGATAGGGAAGAAGGTCTGCAAACTGATACTATAGTTTCTTACAGTTTTAAAATAAGTGACAGCGTTTATGATGATTTGATGACGGATATGACAAGATATTATTACTATCAGCGACAGGGACTTGACCTTGAAGAAAAATATGCCGGTGAGTTTGCAAGAAAGAATCTTCATCCCGATGACGTTAAGGTTAAAAAGTGGTCTGACAGAGATAATCCAAATGCTGAAACCTACAATATTTCGCAGGGATGGTATGATGCAGGTGATTATGGCAAATATACATCAGCCGCCGCAACATCAGTGGAAAATCTGCTTTTAGCATATGATTTGTACCCACAGGTATTTGAGAATGTCAATCCTAATATTCCTGAAACAGACAAATCAAATAGTCTGTATGTGAATGCTCCTGCAATATTAAGTGAAGTCAAGTGGGAACTTGATATGCTGTTGAAACTTGAACATCAGAGTAAAGATGGTTCATTTTATGCTGCCGCAAACTATAAAGACGGTGTAATTTATATTGAAGATACACTTTACAGTACATCTGATTATACCAAAACAACTGAAACTGATTTGCGTTCACATCTTGCAACATCCGATATGGCGGCAATGCTTGCACACGCATATATCGTATACAAGGATATTCCCGAATATTCAGAATTTGCAGAACAGTGTCTTGAAACAGCAGAACGCTCATGGAAATGGATAAATAACTCTGCAAATGAAATGCATATGTCAATAGGTGCGGCAAATCGTACATATACCTTTACACAGGAAGAACTTGACAGAAGTATGTACTGGGCGGCAGGTTCATTATACAGAGCTGTAAAGACAGCAGGCAAATCAGCTGATGAATATGAAAAGTATCTGATAGATAACTGTGATACAGAGCATAATACATGGTGCTTTTCAAGTTCATCTCTCGGCTACAGTCATAAAGGAAGATCATTTTTAGGCTGTTTCTATTATCTGTATCAGAATGACTCTCCGTCTGAAAAGATCAAAAATGTATTTTCAAAGTATGAAACATGGAGAAACAGAATACTGAAATATGAGTGTTTCGGAACAGATTATCCTGAGTGGGGATACTGGTGGGGTTCAAATCAGGTGCTTGCACAGAGTACAATGACACTTCTGCTCGGAAGTATGATTTATGATGATAAAATATCGGATGTCGTACTTGATTCAAACCAGAAAGCGTTTAATTATTTTCTTGGTGTAAATCCGATATCATTCAGTTATGTATCGGGGTACGGCGAAAACAGTGTGAAAAATATTTTTAGTGCAATTTATTCAAAGGATGTACCGCTTGAACCGTATAAATGTCCGTCAGGGTATGTAACGGAAGGCGCAAACTCAAACAATAATCCGCATTTATCAAAGTATATCGGAAAATGCTATATGGACAGCGATGCTGAGTATACAACAAACGAAAATACTATATATGGAAATGCGGCAATGATACTGCTTACTGCATCGATGATAGCAAGAACAGAAAAATCTTCTGTAAAAGGTGATGTCAATGCAGACGGAGAATTTAACATAGCAGACGCAATTCTTCTTCAGAAATGGCTGATAAATCCAAATGAAATAAAGCTCCCAAACTGGAAAAATGCAGATTTGTGTGAAGATAATATGCTGGATGTGGTTGATTTGTGTATTATGAAGAATAGTTTTTTAGGTAAGTGAAAAACTGATACATAATATGTTTTTTCATTGTTCTGTTCATAATCAGATACACTTACAGATGAAAATATTACATTTCCGTGGGGGAGCAATTTTTTCATACTGTTTAAGCGCTTTTTCAACATCATATGTAAGCGGATTTTTATTATCGAGAATTACAAAGCTGTATGTACCTGTCGGTGCATATTCAAGATTCTTTTTTGAATGATTATTATGTTTGTATACAATAAGACAAATCAGAACTGAAAGCACAGTGATGTAAATTAAAATCATTCCTGTTATTGATGTTAAAAGCTTTTTCATTAATTGCCTGAAGTATAGTTTCAGCGTTTTTATCCCAATCAATTTCACTAAGCTTTGTCTTGATTACTACAGGTGCTGTGGTAGTAGTTGTTGATGTAGTTGTGCTTGTAGTAGTGGTTAATATGTTTTAATATCCAAACATCGCACACCATTCAATATGATAATGTACATTCCAGTAGTTTGTAATCGGATTAGGCTGTCCTGAGATTCCCTCATGCATTAAAGCAAAGTTAAGAACTTCATCAACCTTACTCTTCGGAAAGCTCTGTGAATTATCCGCATATTCTGAAACTGGTATCGCATTTGCTATTATACTGTATGGCATTGCTCTGCACACCGATGCGATAGCTGTAATAACTGCACACAAAATCACAGCTGATTTCTTAAAAATTCTCCTGATATGTGTTTTCACTTTCATAAATATTACCTCCGTTTATTTTTTTACAGAACAGGATATGTTCTGTTAAAGCCATTTTTCAAGCTTTTGAATTCTGTCATAGTTCACTTCGGATAGTTCATTTTCACGAAGAAACATGAGCATATCCCTTGCCATTCCGTATGATGCTATAAACTCATCGGAAATGCAGTTAAGCGAATGTGTAGCAGAATTCAATATTGTATTGTAGAATTTCGGAACAGTTTTTTTCAGCTTGCTGATACTGATTGTACAGATAAATCCTGAAAGAACAGTACCGATAACAGTCGTTAATTTTGAACGTTTTTTTCTGAAAATACCACTGATTGTTAGTGCAGTAACAATTATAAGTATAGTTAAAACTGTGGAAATAATCAAAGCAAGAACAAGAGTATTTATCAGAATCAGATTTCTTACAAAGCTGTGACCTTTTTTCAGATGACCTATATTCTGACCTATAACAGCTGAAAGTGCTGTTGGTGAATCAGAAAATCTAAGCAGATAGTTTCTCGGAACAACAATAATGCTGAATCCCGGATATATCGGAACGCTAACAGGTTTCATAGTAATAAACACTTTGAATCTGCGAATTATATCACACTTAGTAATAAAAATAAAGTGCGTAAGTTTAGCTTGTTACTAACTTACACACTTTATTATACACTCTCAATATGATCATATCTCTGCTGTTTTGTTTATATTAAATTATAAAAATAATGCTTTATACTGCAATTGATTTCGGAAATTCTTCAATCAAAAGAATCAATAAGTTTAAGAATAAACTTCTGAATTTCAAGTGCATCTGAATTTGTAACACCTCCGCCATTTACGTCAGCGTTTTTCATACCCTGTTCGGTTATATGTGTATCATCTGTACCATTTACACCGTATTTATCGGGATTTGCAAGGCTCTGCATTATCAGCACAGCATCAGCCATATTAACTTCACCGTCACAGTTTGCATCGCCCTTAATGATTTCATTTTCTTCATCTTCATTGACTCTCCACCAGTTGAGATTGAAAAGATATCCGTCTCCGCCCTTGAACACAAGATAAACATCATTCAGACCCGAAGTCTCATCAATGCGGCAATTCTGAGTTTCCCATGTCTGCCAGCCGCCTGTACTGTTTACATTCATGGTTCCTATTAGTTTTCCGTCAGGTGAACCAAGATGTACTTCAATTGAATTATCTCCGCCGTTTGAACCCACACGGAATTGAATATTTTTCGCACCGTCTCCGAAATCTACATTTTTGAATCCGATATAATCACCGTTTTCTATGTAAGCAACGTCTTTTCCGCCTTCACTGCAGTTTTCTGTATCTATACCTGATTGTGCTGTACAGCTTTCAGCTTCTATTTTTTCACCAAAAGGAATAGGTTCGGCAGGTACTATTGAACCTGTAACACTGACTTTACATTTTGCTGTAAACTGCTTGTCACTTGGTTCAAGTGTTCTTGCTAATATTTCAGCTGTACCATCTGACAATGCTGTTACTACGCCATTTTTATCAACAGAAGCAACAAGCGGATTCGATGATGTCCAGATTACAACCTTGTCAGTTGCATTTTCAGGGAAAATATCTGCCTTAATCTGAGAAGTTTCACCTGCATTCAGCGATATATTTTCCTGATTCAGACGAATTCCTTCTACATTTACACGTGAACCGTTCAGTTTCCATTTTGCTTGAATTCTCTGATTGTATTCAGGCATTATGAATGTGGAAATTGTTCCGTCTGCACTGACTTTGGTAACATCCATTGCATCAATTCCGACCTGCCAGAAATCAAAGGTATAACCAGGTCTTGTTTTTGCATCTATTGTTACAAGTTCGCCCGGCTTATGATATTCTGTAATCACAGAACCCATTGAATCACCGACATTACTGATTACAAGTGCACGTTTTTCTGCTCTGTTTATTCTGACAAGATGCATGTCTCTTCCGCCAACAGCTTCAAGCTTTGTAGTACCCGTTGGATTAAGACGGAACACAAGAAGCTGATCAAGGTCATATCCCCCGAGAATTTTTACACGAACTGTTTTTTCTGTATCGCCTTTATTGAATGTTACAGTTGAATTATCAACAAAACTGTAATCTATGTCAGGACGTGCATCACCTGCAACAGGAGTTACTTCAAATGTCATGGTTTCAGCCGCAGGTTTGCTGAGACTCAGTTCAAGATTAATTACATCTCCCGGTTTTGCAGCACTATTAAGCTGGCTGAAGCTTACGTTTACATCTTCTGTTAATCCGAGAGTGCTGTTATAGCCAACATCTGTTTTTGGATAAACTGCATACGCACCCTTGTTTACTCCGTTATAACCTGAGCCGATTGCTGAACTGCCTTCTTTAAGGCTGAAATCACCTGCGGAAGGATTTACAAACATCGGATCATCAGAACTGTTTGTTTTTGTATTAAGCTGTGCGTTGAATGCATCAACTGTAATATTTGACTGAGAAGGATCCATATAACGAACATACTCAGGTTTTCTTGCTGAATACCACTGATTGTTCTGAACTGTAAGTGAACCGCCGCCTTTAAGGTCGATTCCATGCCATGAATGGAAACCGTTTACAGACGTTTCTTTAACAAGAAGTCCGACAGTATCATTGCCGTTATACATACTGTCATTATCTTCATAGGAAATATTGTTTATAACATCATTATTATATGATCTGTCGAGAGAAATACCATTTTTCAGATTGTATGTAACATTATTTACCCATCTTGCATCCCATGTAGAACCTGTATCCCAGAACGCTGAGAAAAGTCCCGATTCAATTTTCTGTGCTGGGAAATTCATAAAATATGAACCTATCGGCATTCTCTTATTTGCGTCAAGCGGCTTGTTATAGACAATATTCTCATATGCCCAGTTACGGGTACATTCAGATTCGTTGAACATGAAATATGCTGTATTGTGTGCTACATTTCTGACAGCAGTAAAATCTCTTACGCTGATATCAAGCCATATTGTTCCGCCATTTACTGAGCCGC
>JAKSQU010000104.1 GCA_024403965.1 Ruminococcus sp. | reverse complement strand
GAAAGTATGCTCCTAAGGGCTGTAAGCTCTACATCAACGACTACAACGAATACATCCCGGCTAAGACAAACGATATCTACAATATCGCAATGAAGCTTAAGGAACTCGGCGTAATCGATGGTATCGGTATGCAGTCACACCTTGCAACAAACTATCCTTCAGCATCAGTTTATAAGACAGGTCTTGAGAAGTTCCTCAGCACAGGTCTTGACGTTCAGATTACTGAACTTGATATCGAAACAAAGGGCAATGATTCAGCTCGTGCACAGCTCTTCCAGGATGTATTCCAGATGGCTGTAGATCATGCAGATCAGATTTCTTCATTCACAGTTTGGGGTACACACGATGACATCAGCTGGAGAAGAAGTGAAACACCACTTCTCTTCGGTTCAAAATACTCACCAAAGCCAGACTATGAAAAGGTTATGAGCATTAAGGTTAATGCTTCAGTAGTAACAACAACAGCTACAACAACAGTAGCTCCAGTAATTACAACAACTACAGTTGCAGGTCCAGCAGTTACTAAGTACGGTGATGCTAACTGCGACGGCGAAGTAAACATGGCAGACGCAGTACTCATCATGCAGTACCTTGCAAATCCAAACAAATACGGTCTCAACGGATCAGGCACATCACACATGACAGCTCAGGGTCTTGCAAATGCAGACGTTTATGATTCAGGCGATGGTGTATCATCAGCTGATGCACTTTCAATTCAGAAATATCTCCTTCAGCTTGTAAAGACACTCCCGGAGAGCGTTTCGGCTCAAAAAAAAACTGATGCAGTAAACACAACAGCTCCAACAACAACTAAGGCACCAACAGCAACAACAGTTGCTGCTGGTAAGACCTTACTTTCAAACTCATTTGAAAATGGTGCAGGCTCATTCGAGGGCAGAGGCGATGCAGCAGTTGCTCTTGACAAGTCAAGCTACTACACAGGCAGCCAGTCACTCTTCGTTTCAGGACGTACAGATAACTGGAACGGCGCAGCAATTCCACTCAGCACATCAGAGTATGTTCCTGGTACAGCATACAGCTTCAGCGCTGCAGTAATGCAGGCAACAGGTTCAGCAACAGATGTTCAGATGACTCTTCAGTACACACTTAACGGCGAAGACAACTATGATCAGATTGCAACAGCAACTGCAAAGGATAAGACTTGGACAGATCTTTCAAACACATCTTTCAAGATTCCGGCAGGCGCAACAAATCTTATTCTCTATGTAGAGCTTCCGGATTCACTTGGTGACTACTATCTCGACGATGTAACAATCGCATCAGATGGTACAGCATCAAAGATTCAGACAGGCGGCGGTGTAGCTAACCCAGTTGTTACTACAACAAGCACACCTTCAACAAGCGGCGGAAAGGTTGATCCTTCAAAGCCAATGATGGCTATCAGCTTCGATGACGGTACATCACAGTATGGTACAAGAATCGTTGACGCACTCGCTAAGGAAGGCTTCAGAGCAACATTCTTCTATGTTGGTGACTGGATCAAGGATACAAACGAAATCAAGCACGCTTATGAATGCGGAATGGAAATTGCAAACCACACAACATCACATCCACATCTCCCACAGTTAGGTTCTTCACAGATCCGCAGTGAGTTTGATCAGACATACAGCAAGCTCAAGAGCATCATCGGCGCAGAGCCATCAAAGCTCATGAGACTTCCATATCTTGAGTCAAATACAACAGTTCAGCAGGCACTTTACGATGTTCCGCTTATCTCTTGCTCAATTGATACTCAGGACTGGAACGGTGCTTCAAAGGATCAGATTGTTAACACAATCAAGAGCGCAATGAACAATGGTTCAGCAAACGGTGCTATCATCCTTTGTCACGAAACATACGCTACAACAGCAGCAGCTATGGAAGAAATTGCTCCATATGCAAAGGCTCAGGGCTGGCAGATTGTTACAATCTCAGAAATGTTCGCAGCTAAGGGCAAGCAGCTTAACGGCGGTCAGGTCTACACAAAGGTAGGCTGATGAAAACGTATACCTAAGGTATACAATAGCTAAAGGTTTCTCCAAATTTTAATATCCCCTGAAAGGCAGTCGGTTTTAATCGACTGCTTTTCTATTTTCTGTATAAATTAACCGGAATTATACAAGTATTGCTTTTTTGCTGCTGAAGGATATGTTAATTTTACTAAACCCACATCAATGATTTGTGTATGTTTGATAAACTTTTAGAAATAGCTTTACAAATTTAGAAACATATGCTATACTAATATAAAGTTCATTGGAATTTTTCACAGCAAATATTGATTAGTTGATTTGCTGTACTGGGGATATTAAAATCGAGGAGGGAGAAAAGTGATTAAACATCTTATCGGTGAGCATGAGACTGTTGAATATGATACAAAAAAATATGTAATGCTCTATGACAACGTTGAAAATGAGGAATATCCTGTTCACTGGCACGATGCAGTTGAGTTAATAATGCCGATTAAGGCTGAATATACTGTAAATGTCGGCGGTAAGGATTTTAAACTGCCGGAGTATGATGTTCTTATTATACCGCCGGGTGAACTGCACAGTATGCCGCCAATTCCGGGACGCAGACTTATTTTTCAGTGTGACAACAAGGTTTTAAGCAATGTAACTGTTCTTGAACCTATTATGAAGATTATTTCAGCACCATTTGTTATTAATAATGCGTATAACAGAGATTTACATGCACTTGCCAAGAAATGTATGCTTGATATTTTACAGCTTTATGATTCAAAATCTGAGCTTTCTGATACAAAAATCTATATCAAGATTATTGAACTGTTCACTGCACTTAGCGAACATCAGATAGAGATTCAGAAGGATATAATGGATTGTGACGAAGAAAAGCTTGTTGAATACAATGAGAAATTTGAAGCTGTACTCAAATTCATCGACACAAACTATATGTATGACATTACTCTTGATGAATGTGCAGATGTTGCGGGCTACAGTAAGTTCCATTTTTCACGAATTTTCAAGCAGTATAACTCTGTTACATATATGCAGTACATCAATATCAAGAGAACAAAAGCCGCAGAAAAGCTTTTAATGCAGCCAAATCTTGCTATAACTGATGTTGCTATGATGTCGGGATTCAAGAGCCTTACAACATTTAACCGCATATTCAAATCTATAAAGCACTGCACACCTACAGACTACAAAAAGCTGTATTCTGCGCAGATGAAAAGTTCATTATCATAACTGAAATATTTTTTTATAAGAAAATCCGACAGACCGAATTGAAATGGTCTGTCGGATTTTTATTTATCTTTCTTTTGTTTTTCTGATTTTAATAATTGATTTACTGCACATATATGTAATGATGAAGTATCCGCCGTAAATTATCAGAATTATTAATGATGCAAGAGAAATTGATTTTGCCATACCTTCTGTGCCGAAAATCTGCAATACATAATTCATTGCAAATTTCATTCCGAACACTGAATGAATTACTGCAACTGCAAGCGGAATTGCAAAGAACAGAAGATTCTGACGGAAGAGTGATTTTGCGATATCACTTTCTTCTGCACCGATTTTTCTGAGCATTTCATATCTTGTGATACTGTCAACGGAATCGGAAAGTGAGCGAAGTGCAAGAATTACACCGCTTGTGATAAGGAAAATAAGTCCGAGATATAAGCCAAGGAAAATAACAAGTGCGCCTATGCCTATTGAATTCTCCTTTATATCTGTTCGTGTGTTGTATTCAAAGAAACCATAGTTTAATTTATCGTGACTGCGCTCAAGTTTATCAATTATGAATTCTTCTGCATTAGCAATTTCCATTTTGTCTGTAGCTGATAATTTGCCTGTGAATATCTTGAAAATCTGTTTTGCACCTTCTGTAAGATTGTCCTGAACAACAATAAATCCGTCATTTAATGGCTGTGATGACAAGCCTATAAATCCGTTTACACAGCTATTTTTATAAGGTGAAAGTTCTTTACCGAAAACATTCAACGTGCCGTAATCAGCTAAAACATCGTTGTATACATTGATTGCTTTTTGAAGATTGCAGACAAGAGCAAATTCATTTTCGGCAAGCTGAATTGTTTCTCTGCCGTATAATTCCATAAGATTGTTATATTCACTTTGTTTAACAATGTTTAAAATTGATTCTTCAAATATGAATGGAAAATCTTTTTTTAAATCAGCAATTTTGTCACCTGCTAATGCTGATATAGTCACATTTTTATCCATAAAATATGTTAAATCAGATTTATCTGTAAAATATGAATCGAAATTTGGTACAGTCATCTGACAAGCCTGTGATATTTTAAGACTTTCATTTTCAAAAGACATTTCAATCTGAATATCAGCAGGACAAAGTTCGTTGAGATTTCTGTTTAATGAATTTCTCATTGAAAATGCAGTAATAAGAGTGCATATTGTCACGAAAAGCATAAGACAGATAACTGTCATTGAAACAACCATAGTATTTACCTTACTGCTTAACTGTCGGAATGTAAAGCTGTTTAAACTGCGGTAGTAAATGTTTTTCATTGACATGATAACACGGAGTAACATTCCCGATACAGACCAGAAAATAGTCAAAGTTGAAACTGCACCTGTGATTATCATTAAAGTAAGTGTATTTTCGGCAAGTGAGAATGTATTGTATGAAACATTATAGTATGCGTAACCGAGAGCAATTACAGAGATAATGAACACAATAACGCATAAAACAGGATTTTTCAGCTTAGGATTTTCTGACTTTCTGCCCGATTGCATAAGGTCAATAAGCTTGCATCTGCTTACAGTGAAGCCGTTGAAAAGCATAACTGCAATGTACATTATACTGAAATATAGAATTGTTCTGATAATTGCAGAGCCCGAAACTATAAATTTGTAGCTGTTCATGTCAGCTTCAAAAAGTCTTGCGGTGAATGAACTTGTAAACTGTGATGCAAGAATACCAATTCCGATACCTGCGGCAAGGGAAACAATACCTATAAGCAGAGTTTCAATAAGCAGAAGAAGTGAGATTTTTCCTTTTCCCATGCCGAGCATGAGATAAAGAGCAAATTCCTTGTTTCTGCGTTTCATGAGAAAACGGCTTGCATAAACTATAAGCAGACCGAGTACAATTGAAACGAAAATACTTAGTCCCGAAACAAGACTCACAATAAGTCGGATGATTTCTCTTGTGTTTGAAGAAACAGTAAGGTATGCAGTCTGTGTTTCCATAGCATTGAATATGTAGAAAATTGCAACACCGATAACAAGTGTGAAAAAGTAAACAGCGTAGTCACGGAGACTTTTTCTGATATTATTTACAGAGATTTTAAAGAGCATCGCTCATGTCACCTCCGAGAAGAGTAATAACATCAATAATTCTGTCGAAAAACTGTTTTCTGCTGTTATCTCCACGGCTGATTTCCTGGAAAATCTGACCATCCTTAATGAAAATAACTCTTGATGCGTAGCTTGCTGTGAATGAATCATGAGTAACCATCATAATTGTAGTGTCATGCTCTTTATTGAGATAACTGAAACGCTCAAGGAGCATTTTTGATGCTTTAGAGTCGAGAGCGCCTGTCGGTTCATCTGCGAGAACGATTTTCGGGTTTGTGATAATCGCTCTTGCTGATGCAACTCTCTGTTTCTGACCGCCCGACATCTGATAAGGGTATTTTTTCAGAACATCCTTTATTCCGAGCTGTTCAGCAACAGTATTTACAGCGTTCTCTATATCCTTTACAGGATATTTCTGAATTGAGAGAGCAAGCGAGATATTTTCAAATGCTGTGAGAGTGTCAAGTAAATTGAAATCCTGGAAAATAAAGCCGATGTTATCTCTGCGGAATTTATTAAGAGCCTTGCCTTTGAGTTTTGTAATATCAGTATCTTCAAGGAAAATATGACCCGAAGTAACCTTGTCGATAGTTGAAATGCAGTTGAGCAGAGTGGTTTTTCCGCTTCCCGATGCACCCATGATAGCGGTAAATTCGCCTTTGTTTACTGTAAATGAAATGCCGTCAACGGCTTTTGTGATATTTGATTTGTTGCCGTAGTATTTTTCGATTCTTTCGATTTTAAGAAGTTCCATAAATTATACCTCATTGATGAAATAGTTTTTTGTTTCAGCGTTTTTCTTTTCTTTTTTTGTGATTAAGCTGTAAACAGCGGTTGAAGTTACAAGGAAAGCAATCGGGAGAACTGAGAATGGTGAGTCGATTGACTTTACTCTGAAAATCTCATAACCTGCGAAGATTGACATAGGGATAACTGAGAGAATGTAGAAAACCTTGAAGAGTACTGTATAGATTCTGTTTTTCATGATAAAAACTTCCTTTCGTTGACGGCATCTGTACCGTTTCTGTAATTATATTATACACTGTGAGAAAGGAATTGTCCTTATTCTAATATTACGCAACATTACAATTTTGTAATGTTGCCGACACTAAAACACCGCACAGAATAATTCTATGCGGTGCTGTAATAATTTCGTCGGTCAAGCCGAGAGCTGTAAATTCAAAAAATCCGTAAAGCGTAACTGCGTTCGCTTTACTACTGTTTAGGGGGACTCTGTCCCCCTCGTACACCCCCTGCACGAGAGATAACATCTCTCGTGGCTCTGGTG
>JAKSQU010000103.1 GCA_024403965.1 Ruminococcus sp. | reverse complement strand
CCTACAAATATATACTACACATAGCAAATCTGAATATAACAGTAGGGGCGCACCCCTACGGTTTAATAATAACAACACAAAAATAACGGAGAGAACTTCAAATCGAAATTCTCTCCGTTTTTTATCATAAAATCAATGTTTATCCACATATCTTGCTGAAACAAGAGTATAGCCATATGGCTCAACAGTAACTGTATCGTCCTTGAATTCGCCGTGAATACTCTCGAATTCTGCGAACTTTGCAAAATGTCCGCTGAGATTTTCAATAACTATTCTCTTGTCACTTCTGTTAACAAATACAAGACAATCCTTATCTGCTCCGCTTCTTGTGAATACAATTACGTCATCTTCGTGGAGATTTTCGTTGATTCCCTTTGCAAAGTAAATACGTCCGTCCTTCATATTCGGAATTTCTTTTCTTATTCTGCCAAGCTCTGAAACATAGGCTATAAGCTCATT
Organism: Ruminococcus sp.; assembly: GCA_024403965.1. GTDB lineage: Bacteria > Bacillota > Clostridia > Oscillospirales > Ruminococcaceae > Ruminococcus. The sequence continues at coordinate 6,173 of JAKSQU010000103.1, read as the reverse complement.
GTCTTCATTGCCCCATGGATAACAGCGTCTGTTGAACGGGTCCTTGTATCCCTGCAGACCTGCTTCGTCACCGTAATATATGCTCGGCACACCCGGTAAAAAGAACATCAGTGCCATTGCTGATTTGAGCATATTCTTTCCGTGTGAATACTGTTCGGCTGTGAGATATCTTTCAGCCATCCAGTCCTTTGTTTTATCGTCACAGTGTTCACCGCCAAGACGATTTATTGCACGTTCGATATCATGTGTTGATACAAAGTTCATAAGAACATCAACTGTCGGCTTTGGATAATTTTCTGTAATTGTCATTACTGAATTAATTAAATCCTGTGGCTTTCCGCCCTTTATATAGTGAATAATCGCTTCTCTGAAAGGATAATTCATTACAGAGTCAAGCTGATCACCGAGAAGATAGCGTCTTTTTATGCCGTAGCTTTCCTTGTTTGATGCATCTTCCCATACTTCACCAATTACAATTTTGTCACTGCCGAAGTTTTTAACAGACTTTCTGAGATTGTTGAGAAATTCGTCGGGAAGTTCGTCTGCTACGTCAAGACGATATCCGTCTGCACCGAGACTCAGCCAGTATTTCAGCACACCACCGTCACCGCAGATGTAGTTTGTATATTTTTCATTGTTTTCGATTACATTCGGGAGAGTATCAATTCCCCACCATGCTTCATATTCATTCGGATAATTTATAAAGCTGTACCAGTCATAGTATTCGCTGTCCTTTGACTGAAAAGCACCGCTGTTTCCGTATCTGCCGAACTTGTTGAAATAAATGCTGTCTGCACCTGTATGTGAGAATACACCGTCAAGAATAACGGCAATACCAAGCTTGTGTGCTTCTTCGCAAAGCTGTGCAAATTCTTCATTAGTACCAAGCAGCGGATCAGCCTTCATGTAGTTTGCTGTGTTGTATCGGTGATTTTCATGTGACTCAAAAATAGGGTTGAGATAAATACATGTTACGCCCAGATCCTTTAAATACGGGAGTTTAGACTGTATACCCGCAAAGTCACCGCCGAAATAATCGTTATTCCATACATGACCGTTTGAATCGGGTTTATAGTAAGGTGTACCATTCCAGTCATCACGGAGAACTCTGCCGTCGGGAATATTTTCGTGAACCTTACCGCTTTTGCAGAATCTGTCGGGGAAAATCTGATACATTACACCGCCTTTAAGAAAATCGGGTGTATCATAGCTTTTCTTGTAAACTGTAAGCTGAAAAAGGTCACCGTTGTCAAGCGAACCTTCATGACAGTTTACCTTTTTGATATAGTAGCGTCTGCCGTCAGCTTTATATGAGAAATAGTAGTAGTGAACATCGCTGTATTTAGCGTCATACCATGCTGAATAAGCGATACAGTCGTCTTCTTCTTCTATTTCGTTCATGCTGATAAAGCGTTCCTTAAAGCCTGTTCTGAAAAGAACAACAACAGGCGGATATTCGGGATTTGTATTTTTGGGGAGTCTGATTGTAAAACGCACCTTTTCATTCTGTTTTACAGCACCGAAAATTGATTTATAATCAAGGTCCCATGAATCATATATAGGTTTCATGTTTTCGTTCTCCATTCTGAAAAGAACACCGCACAATTTTTAGCTGTGCGGTGAATGTTTATTTTATGAATTACAAGTCAATATTTAGCGAAAGCAGATTACTCTTTCGCAGAGAGTTAACGCCCAAAGGAAGTGCCCTTGGGGTACGAGCAGAGCGAGTGTAAGCGTGGCTCGCCAGCGCAGGCTCTGCGCTTACTTATTTAAGTGCCAGATATTCTGAGCGTATTCAATAACAGCACGGTCAGCAGAGAAGATACCTGCACCTGCAACGTTATTAAGTGACATCTTAGCCCAGAGCATTTTATCTCCGTAAAGCTTTGAACTGAGCTTCTGTGCTTCTCTGTATGAGTTAAAGTCAGCAAGTACCATATACTGGTCAATATTTACGAGAGTATTTGCAACTTCGTCAAACTTACAGCCGTTGATACCGTGATACATACGGTTGATAGCTTCCTGTGCAACAGGATTGTTCTCGTAGTGCCACTTTGAGCTGTAACAGCTGTCGTAAACTGCCTTAGCTTCTTCTGCTGTCATACCGAAGATAATGATATTGTCATCACCTGCGGCATCCTTGATTTCGATGTTTGCACCGTCAAGTGTACCGAGTGTAACTGCACCGTTGAGCATGAGCTTCATATTACCTGTACCGGATGCTTCCTTACCAGCAAGTGAAATCTGCTCTGAGATATCTGATGCAGGCATGAGCTTTTCTGAAAGTGTTACACAGTAGTTTTCAAGGAAGATAACTGAAAGCTTCTTGTTAATCTTAGGATTCTTTCTGATTTCTTCAGAAATTGCCCATATCATCTTGATAACCTGTTTTGCAAAGTAGTAGCCCGGTGCTGCCTTAGCTGCAAAGATGTATGTCTTTGGTGTGAAATCAGCGTCCGGATTTTCAAGAAGATATGCATAGTCAGCAAGAATATTCATAACATTAAGGTGCTGTCTCTTGTATTCGTGAAGACGCTTAACCTGTACATCGAAAATGCTGTCAGGGTCAAGGATTCTGCCTGTTGTATTCTTTACATACCTGCTGAAATCAACCTTGTTGTCATGCTTTATCTTCATGAGCTTTTCAAGAACTGCCTTGTCATTCTCAAACTTTCTGAACTTTTCAAGCTCTGCGCCGTCCTTGATGAACTTATCGCTGCCGAGTGTTTCTTTGAGAAGGTCTGTAAGACCCGGGTTAGACTGATAAAGCCATCTTCTGTATGCAATACCGTTTGTAACGTTCTTGAATTTCTCAGGTGTTGTTGTGAATTCATCGTTGAATACTGAATCCTTGATGATTTCTGAATGGAGCTTTGATACACCGTTTACGCTGTGTGATGCAGCAACGCAGAGTGTAGCCATGTGAACCTGATTGTCCTTGATGATAGACATTCTTGTTGTTCTTGAGCTGTCGTAGCCGTATTTTTCCATAAGCTCACGGCAGTAACGGTTGTTGATTTCAACAATGATTGAGAAAATTCTCGGAACAATGTTCTTGATAAGAGTAACATCCCATTTTTCGAGAGCTTCAGCAAGAACAGTGTGGTTTGTATAAGCGAATGTCTTTGTAACGATATCCCATGCCTTTTCCCATGTGTATCCGCAGTCATCAAGAAGAATACGCATAAGCTCAGGAATAGCAAGTGTAGGATGAGTATCGTTGATATGAATAGCAATCTTGTCAGCAAGGTTGTCAAGTGTGCCGTAAACATTCATGTGATTGTTTACGATATCGCCGACTGCTGCTGCACAAAGGAAATACTGCTGACGGAGACGGAGCTGCTTGCCCTGTACATGATTGTCATTAGGATAAAGAACCTTTGAGATTGCGTTTACATTTGAATTCTGTGAAAGTGCGCCGTCGTATTCGCCCTGATTGAATTTTTCCATATCAAAGCTCGGAGCCTGTGCCTTCCAGAGACGAAGTGTAGAAACACCTTCGCTGCCGTAGCCTGATACATACATATCGTAAGGAATAGCAACAACTTTATTGTAATTTACATGAGAAATGCTGTGGTACTGATTATCCCAGTATTCATGGAGTTCACCATCGAAATGAACATCAATTGAAAGCTCAGGCTTAGGAACGAGCCATACCTGACCGCCGGGGAGCCAGTTATCAGGGAGCTCTGTCTGCCATCCTTCATCGAGCTTCTGCTGGAAAATACCATATTCATAGCAAAGTGAATGACCCGTTGCAGGATAACCTGTAGCTGCGAGAGCATCAAGGTAGCATGCAGCAAGTCTTCCGAGACCGCCGTTGCCGAGACCTGCGTCAGGCTCATTGTCATAGATTTTATCAAGATTTATGCCGTAGCTTTTAAGCATTGACTTTACACCGTCAACGAGATCAAGGTTGTAAAGTGAAGTTTTAAGTGAACGTCCCATAAGGAATTCCATAGAAAGATAATAAATCTGTTTTCCGCCCACTGAATTAACGTGATTAACAAAGCTCTGTCTTTTTGAACCAAGAATGTCAACAACAATCATTGAAAGCACTCTGTATACCTGAGTATCTGATGCTTCTTCAGGAGAAATGCCATAAAGTGCCTGAAGTTTTTTCGGAAACTCTTCTTTTACAATGTCAACAAGAGCGTTTACCTTTTTAGTAGCCATATATGTTCTCCAATCCGCCGCAAGGCATTCAAAATATTACCATTTGTAGAAAACTTCGCATATATTAACAGTAGTAGATGCTGTTGCGATTACAAACGGTATATTCTCATTATACTCTATTTTTCTGAAATTTTCAATTGTACTTTTCAACAAATATTTTTCCACGAAATTTACATAATGAAAGAATATATGCAATATCATACAAATCAAATGCTTTTCCTTTGTATAAGATATAACAATTCATATTCAGTTCACATTTTAAACCATAAATCATGTGCTTAGTTTTCCACAGCTATCTTACTGTATAATATCGGACAATATTTTTTTGTTAATATTGCACTATTTATAATAATGAATATTGTGTTAATAGACCATTTAACATAAATTATTTCAAAATGAATTGAATTTTCAAATCAACTATGGTATAATGTAAAAGGAATATGTGCACTAAAGCACATGATATGTGGAGAACAAGTAAAATTTATTTGAAAGAACAGGTGATTTTAATGAAAAAGAAAAAAAGCTTTTCACTGCTTAAATTTTTAATCGTACTTCTGTGTCTGATATTCATTGCTTTCGGCGCAGCTGTTAACTTCCTTTTCTCACAGGGAAAAACACCGGTAATTCTCGATAATTACATTTATATAGTAAAGGAATCGGACAATATGAGCAATTTCCTTTCATCAGGTACAGCTCTTATTTCTCCGAGTGCTAAAAATCTCTCAGTTGCAAAGGGCGATATCGTAATCTGCTATCCGTCTGATTCTCCTGAGACATTAAAGCTCCGCAGCGTATATCAGATTGATATTGATGACAGCGGTATTTCACGTTTTACAACAGCAGACGGCGAAAACAATGTAAGCGAAGAAACAATCACTAAGGATAATATTGCCGCAATCTGCACAGGTCATACAGCAAGCGCAGAGCTCGGACAGCTTATTATTTTCGCACAGGATATAAAGGGTATTATTGCTCTTATCGCAGTACCTGCACTTATTCTTCTTATCTTCCTTATTGCAAAAATCGTTTCATCAAAGGATGATGATGAAGTACCGGAAGATTATGACTTCTACGAATACGACGACAGCAAGGATGAAGATACAGGCAGAAAGAATCACTCACACAGAAACACAGTTTCACATGAGAAAAAGCAGCCTGCACCGCTTTTTGAAAATGCAAACGATATTCAGCCAAGCACAGACCTTGAATTAAAGAAGATGTCAATTGCTGAGAATTTCAGTCAGAAAAAGGTAAATCCTAATTCACCATACCAGAAGGAAAAGGAACGCACAATGCAGTTCAAGGCACAGCTTGCCGCAAAGGGTGAAGGATTCAGCAACACATCACCTGCACCAACAGCAGATACACTCAGAGATGAGATTCTCAAGAAACAGGAAAATGCAGCCGCAGAGCCACAGATTCAGAGCAGTATCAAGCAGCCTGAAACAGCACCTGTACAGCCTGCAGAAGAAAAGCCTGCTGCACCTGTAAAGCCGCCATACGTTCCAAAGAAGAGTCCTACACCTGATATTTCCGATATCGTAGGAAAGAACAGTCCAAGCGAACGCAAAAAGGCAGCAAATTCATCAGTAGATGACCTTATCAAGCTCATCGAAGACCAGAAGAAAAAGCTTTAAGCGGCGCAGAGCCTGCGCTTGCGAGCCACGCTCACGCTCGTTACTCACAGGAAAAGGGGAGTCTGCTTTCGCTCGTCTCTTTTAAATATGCACTTGTAATTTAGGTTTTGTGTTTGCTTGGAGAGAATGTGCGAAGGTGCAGGGCGACCGCAAAGCCCTGCAATAGGCAGGACGTTATTCTGAATTTATATAATAAATACGGAGAGAATTTCTGGTTGAAGTTCTCTCCGTTTTTTCATTTGTGTAGGTGTATTTGTAGGGGCGGCGTTTCGCCGCCCGTTTTCGTGTTTTATTGTTTTTTCGTGATTTGGTGTTGTGTATCTTCGGGCGGCGGAACGCCGCCCCTACAAATATATACTA
>JAKSQU010000102.1 GCA_024403965.1 Ruminococcus sp. | reverse complement strand
AAGCTTGTGCTTACTGAGGCGATTAAGGATTCACGCAGAAAAGCCGAGCTTATTGCAGAAACACTCGGACAGAAGATAACAGGTCTTGAGGAGGCTGATTTTGAATATGCCGAGGAGATACAGCTTATGCGTTCAGCACCTATGCTTAAAGCAAACAGCTGTGACAGTCTTGCATCACAGCTTAACAATCCTGTTCAGACTATCTCAAAAAATATAAGCATGGTATGGATAAGCGAGGAAAAGTAATTGACTAAGAAACTGAAATTCTACATATTCAAGCTGTTTACAAGAGTTTTTGCTCTTGCAGTTATGACAGCACTTTACATCAGACGTAAAGATGAAATGACGGAATTTCTGACAACACCTATATTCAACACAATTAATGCCCTTGAGATAATCTGGGCAGGATTTATGGTGATAATGATATCACATCTTTTCCCGACGGAAATGCGTTCAATGGCATTGCTGAAATCAAAAAAGGAAAAATTCGTACCTGTTGAAAATTATTCCGAATTTGAACTGCTTAAATATGTACATGACCAGAACCGCAAGGCATGGCAGGTTATGCTTGTATGGCTGATTTTTAACGGAATATGGGCGCTTGTATATCTTTTAGGCTTTATCGGTGAGGCAGAATTGCTGTTGCTTTCGGGAATATATTTTCTGTGCGACTATATCTGCATACTGTTTTACTGCCCGTTCAGATCGAAAATAATGAAAAACAAATGCTGTGTAAACTGCCGTATATATGACTGGGGACATTTTATGATGTTTACGCCAATGCTGTTTATAAAGAATTTTTTCTCATGGAGTTTGTTTTTTACATCAGTGATAGTGCTTATCAGATGGGAACTTGTTTACGCAAAGCACCCCGAGAGATTCTGGGAGGGTTCAAACAGAATTTTGCAGTGTGCAAACTGCAAGGACAAGACCTGTCGTTTCAAAAAGTAACTTTTCACAATTTATAAAGGGTATGTTTGTGCATATCTGCCATACCTTTTTTCAATATACGTTATATTCTTGCCAAATACTTTTTTATATAGTATAATGGAAATAATCGTATGCTGATGCAGATAAATCATATCTTTCATGTTTTATTTGACTTACACATCACAGAAAGGAAATATTATATCATGGCAAAAAAAAGCGGAGGCTTTGCTTCTAAAATCGGATTTGTACTTGCGGCGGCAGGTTCGGCTGTCGGACTCGGAAATATATGGCGTTTTCCGTATCTTACCGCTAAATACGGCGGAGGATTGTTTCTTATAGTTTACCTTGTTTTCGCTGTTACTTTTGGATTTACCCTTATGGTAACCGAAATTTCCATAGGCAGAAAAACAGGAAAAAGCGTTATCAATGCCTACAGAGAGGTTGACAAACGCTTTTCATTTCTCGGCATTATTGCGGCACTGATTCCTGCACTTATTCTTCCGTATTACTGCGTAATCGGCGGATGGGTACTGAGATATTTCACGTCATTTATCACAGGCGGCGGTGCAGACCTTGCGAATAAAACCTATGGTGCGGACAATGTACCGTATTTCAGCCACTTTATTTCACAGGTCGGACAGCCTTCGGTATTCTTCATTATATTTGTAATTCTTACAGCGTCAGTAGTTGTTATGGGCGTTGAAAAGGGAATTGAAAATGTAAGCAAATTCCTTATGCCGCTTTTGCTTGTACTTATTGTAGGAATAAGCATTTATACAATCACACTCAAAGGCGCAGGACAGGGACTTAAATATTATCTTATTCCCGATTTTGAGAGAATCACTGTTGAAAAGTTCTTCCTTACAATTCCTGCGGCAGTAGGACAGCTTTTCTACTCAATGTCGCTTGCTATGGGAATTATGGTTACATACGGTTCATATATGCGCCGTGAGGACTCAATCGAAACATCAGTAAGACAGATTGAAATTTTCGATACACTTGTAGCATTTCTTTCGGGACTTATAATTGTTCCTGCTGTAATCATCTTCTCAAACGGAGATGAGGGTGCATTAAACGCAGGTCCGGGACTTATGTTCATTACACTTCCTAAGGTGTTTGATTCAATGCCGATGGGACATTTTATCGGTACAGTTTTCTTTGTACTCGTAGCACTTGCGGCTTTGACATCGGCTATTTCACTTATGGAAACAGTAACAGCCGTAGTAATGGAAAAATTCGGTCTCAGCAGAGCGAAAAGCTGTACGGCAGTAATTGTACTTACACTTGTACTCGGTATGCTTTCAGTACTCGGCTACAGTGCATGGTCTGATGTGACAATATTCAAAATGCAGATGCTTGATTTCTTTGATTTCATTACAAACAATCTCATGATGCCGATACTTTCACTTCTTTCATGCATACTTATCGGCTACATTGTCAAGACAAAGTACATTGAAGATGAAGTTATTAACGAAACACATCAGTTCCGTTCAAAGCGCCTTTACAGAATAATGATTAAGGTATTCTGTCCTGCATTTATGGTGCTTATTCTTCTCACACCATTCATATTCAAGATATAACAGAGGTAATAAATTATGCGTATCAGACACAAACCATGGGCAAAGCCCGAACTTGAAAGCTGTTCATTTTATGTAAGCAATCCACAGGAACAGATAGGAAAATGGAAAGACCTTTTCAGTGAACCCGACAAGCCGTTATATGTTGAACTCGGATGCGGCAAGGGCGGTTTTATTTCACAGGCGGCACCTTCACATCCCGAAATCAATTTCATTGCAATGGATATAAAGAATGAAATGCTTGTTCTTGCAAAGAGAAAGCTTGAAGATGCATATGAGGAAAAGGGCGGAAAGCCTGACGGCAATGTGCGAATTGCAATTCAGAATATCGAAAGACTTGACATTGCATGGAATGAAGAAGACAAGGCAGACAGAATTTACATTAATTTCTGCAATCCGTGGCCTAAGAAAAAGCATAAGAAACGCCGTCTTACACACACAAGACAGCTTCTGAACTATAAAAAATTTCTCCGTGGAGAAATATGGTTCAAAACTGATGATGACGAGCTTTTCGAGGAATCATTCGAGTATTTCGAGGAGGCAGGCTTCAGAATAAAGTATAAAACCTTTGACCTTCACGCAGAAAGTCCGTATGAAAATTTTGTCACAGAACATGAAAAAATGTTCACCGAAGAGGGCAAGAAAATAAAGTTCCTTATAGCTGAACCTGTCAGAGAGGACTAATCATGGAATTTGAAAAAAACAAAGGCAATTTTTCATTCGGTTTCGGTACAATGAAAACTGCGGGCGCAGGCAACCTTTCAGAAACACAGGAGGTTCCTGAGGATATAAAAACAAAGCACAATCCTAAGGAGATAGCGGCATCCGCAGTAAAAGCGGCGGCTCTTGCCGGACTTGTAATACTGAAACACAAAATGAAAAAGAAGAAATAAATCCGTACCGCACACATAAAGCTGTGCGGTACTTTTTATGTACGGGAATCAAATATCTGTCTGTAGGGGCGGCGTTTCGCCGCCCGCAGTTGTACAAAGGCATATGGTGGTGCCTTAAATTATCATTTGAATTTGATTATCAACGGGCGACGGGACGTCGCCCCTACAAAATATCACCATATGTCTGAATTGGATTTTAAATAATTGTTTTCCGTGCTTTTTATGGCATACTACTGGACATTTATCAAAAAATATGATATAATTAATAAGTAAAAATAATGGAGGTAACTACTATGCCGACAATACTTATAAAAAATATCCGTACAGTTGACCCCAATACTGATAGGGTACAGGATGTTTTCATCAAAGACGGCGTTATCGCTGAAACAGGTGAAAATCTCAGTTTTGAGGCTGAAACTGTAATAGACGGCACAGACCTTGTGCTTATGCCGTCACTTTTTGATATGCACGTTCATTTCCGTGACCCCGGACTTGAATATAAGGAGGATGTACTGACAGGATGCAGTGCGGCACTTGCAGGAGGTGTAACAGGTGTTCTTGCTATGCCTAATACAAATCCGCCGTGTGACAATCCCGATACAATCAGATATATCATAAATAAGGCACAGGGAACAGGCGTAGACGTTTATCCCGTAGGCTGTATAACAGGCGGAATGAGCGGAAACGGACTTTGTGACTATGACGCACTTAAGGATGCAGGAGTTATCTGTATTTCAGATGACGGCAGACCTGTTGAAAATGCTGAAATGATGAGAAAGGCACTTGAACTTTCAAACGAAAACGGACTTCTTGTTGCATCTCACTGTGAAGATCTCAGCATTATCGACGGCGGTAAAATGAATAAGGGCGAAATTTCAGAAAAGCTCGGTGTAAAGGGAATGGACAGAGCGTCTGAAGATTACATCACAGCAAGAGAAATGATACTTGCATCATCAGTAAATGCAAGAATTCATATATGCCACGTTTCAACAGAGGGCAGTGCGGCTATGATACGCTTTGCAAAGACAAGAGGCGTTAAGGTAACCTGTGAAACTGCACCGCATTATTTTATGCTTACAGACAAGCTCCTTGAAAAGCGTGATGCAGACTACAGAATGAATCCGCCGCTCCGTACTGATGAAGACGTAAAGGCAATCATAGAGGCAATCAAGGACGGTACAGTTGACTGTATCATAACAGACCATGCTCCGCATGCGGCACATGAAAAGGCTGATTTTGAGAAAGCGCCGAATGGTGTCGTAGGACTTGAAACATCACTTGCCGCAACACTTACAGCGCTTTACCATACAGGTGAAATAAGCCTTAACAGATTAACAGAGCTTATGTGCGTAAATCCGAGAAGGATACTCGGTCTTGATATTCCGTCAGTTAAAAAGGGAAGTACAGCAGACCTTGTTATAGCTGACATTAACAGAAAATGGACAGTTGAACCCGAAAAACTGCATTCAAAATCACACAATACAGTTTTCAAGGGTATGGAACTTACAGGTAAGCCGCTTGTGACTATCTCAAAGGGCGAAATCAGATATAATGTATTATAATTAACCGAAAGGAAGTTTTTATATTATGGCATTTGACAGACTTATTGAAAAAATCATCGAAATGAAGAACCCTACAGTTGTAGGTCTTGACCCAAAGCTTGAATACGTTCCGGAGTTTATCAGAAGACGTTATTCAGACAGCGACGGCTGTACATTAAAGGCAGCTGCAAAGGCAATTTACGATTTCAACCAGGCTATTATCGACGAAATTCACGATGTAGTACCTGCAATCAAGCCACAGGCTGCTTATTACGAAATGTACGGACACTATGGTATCAGAACACTTGAAAAGACAATCCGTTATGCAAAACTCAATGGTATGTTTGTAATGACAGACGGCAAGAGAAATGATATCGGTGCAACAATGGAGGCATATACAAATGCACATCTCGGCGTAACAGCTGTCGGTGAAAATGAAATTGAGGCTTTCGGTGCAGATGCTCTTACAGTAAACGGCTATCTCGGTACAGACGGTATTGAACCGCTCTTAAAGGTGTGCAGAGAGCGTGACAAGGGTATTTTTGTACTCGTTAAGACATCAAATCCGTCAAGCGGTGAATTACAGGATATGAAACTTGCAGACGGACGCACAATTTACGAGACAATGGGTGATATGTGCGAAAAGTGGGGCGAAGATACAAGAGGAAAGTTCGGCTATTCAGCAGTAGGTGCAGTAGTAGGCGCAACATATCCGGAAATGCTCACAGAACTCCGTGCAAGACTTCCGCACACAATGTTCCTTGTTCCGGGCTACGGCGCACAGGGCGGCGGAGCAGAAGGCTTAAAGGGCGGATTTGACGAGAATGGTCTTGGAGCAATTGTAAACTCATCAAGAGCAGTAATGTGTGCATATAAGAAGGAAGGCTGTGACGAGCGTGATTTTGCTAAGGCAGCAAGACGTGAAGTTATCCGCATGAGAGATGATATCACACAGTACATCAATCTCAAGTAATGAAAAAACGAATATCAATGCTTGCAGCCTGTGTGCTTATGCTCACAGGCTGTAATGGAGATAAGGTGCAGAATGTTTCTGATAATACCGAAACGACAACAGAAACAACTGCTGTATCACAGACAACGGCAGAAAGCACAACAACAGCCGAGCCGACAACAGAAACAGTAACCGAAACCGAGACGGCTGCTGAGACACAGACACCAAATGGCTGTGAATCAGCAATAGATGCGGCAAGGCTTTATTATAACTGCTATATTACAGAGAATTATGAGCAGTTATACAATCTGTTTTCGGCAGATGAAATCAAAGGTTATCACAGCTATATAGACAACAGCGGAATACTTGGAGAGCAGAAAGCCGATGATGTGTTCAGAAAGTCAGCGGTAATCAAGGCGGTTAAGTATTCCATGATGAATATCAGGGGAATAATGGCTGAAACATCTGATGTGCCGTATGAAAACTGGAGTGTAACGCTCAGCGGAAGTGAGTTTGCCGAAACAGGTGAAAATGAACTTGCGCAGTTTAATTCAAAGCTTGGAACGGCATTCACAGCAGCAGTTGACTGCGGTTATGTATACTACACAGACGGAATTGAAGAGCATAAGCTGCTCGGAAATGACTGTTCATTTGTAGAGAAAGACGGCAGATGGTATCTTTCATATTCTACCTATATGAATGCAGAACTGATGACATTTATGGATTTACGCTAATGCGCAGAGCCTGCGCACGCTGACCACGCTCACTGCGTTCACTCCACTCTCTGCGACAGAGTAATCTGCTTTCGGCGGAGAACCTCCGCACGTTAGCCACGTTCACACTCGCTGACGCTCGTTACTCACAGGGAAAGGGGAGTCTGCTTTCGCTCGTCTCTTTTAAATACGGACTTGTAATTTAATATGAAAATAACGGAGAGAACTTTTTCGGTTCTCTCCGT
>JAKSQU010000101.1 GCA_024403965.1 Ruminococcus sp. | reverse complement strand
AAAAAATTTACTTCGCAATACTCACACATTAATTATGCGGTATTGCCTTAATTTTTATAATCTGCATTTGAAATCTTCGTATCCGAATTTCTTTAGTGTTTCAATAGTTCCGTCAGCCTTATAAAGCAGTATAGACGGCAACGGCATACCATTGAATGTGTTATTTTTGACCATAGAATAAATAGCCATATCACAGAAAACAAGCCTGTCACCGATATTCAGAGCCTTATCAAAGGAATATTCGCTAATTGAGTCACCAGCAAGACAGGTCTGTGAACCAAGTCTGTATGAATATGCTTTTTCTCCCGACTCGCCAGACTCAAAAAGTGGCGGACGATAAGGCATTTCAAGAACATCAGGCATATGACAAGCCGCAGATGTATCAAGAATAGCAATCGGCATATCATTTTCGGTAATATCAAGAACCTCTGTAACAAGATAACCTGCATTAAGCGCAACAGCCTCACCGGGTTCAAGGAAAACCTCAAGACCGTATTTGGTCTGCATACGTTTTATACAGCGTTCAAGTGTATCAATATTATAATCATCACGGGTGATATGGTGACCGCCGCCGAAATTTATCCATTCCATTTTGGAAAGAACATCACCGAATTTTTCTTCAACTGCATCGAGAGTTTTTTCAAGGTCATCTGAATTCTGTTCGCAAAGAGTATGAAAATGCAGACCTGTTACTCCATCAAGCAAATCAGTTCTGAAATTCTTTCTTGTAATACCAAGACGTGATTTCGGAGAACACGGGTCGTAAATTTCATGTCCTTCCTGTGTAGAAAATTCTGGATTTATACGAAGACCGATTTTTTTGCCTTTAGCAAGAACTCTGTCACGATATTTCTCAAGCTGTGAGAATGAATTGAAAATAATATGACCGCAGTAGGAGATAATCTCATCAATTTCACTTTCACGATATGCGGCAGAGAAAACATGATTTTCCATGCCCATTTCTTCAAATCCGAGTTTAGCCTCAAACAGACCACTGCACGCAGTTCCGGAAAGATAACGGCTGATAAGCGGATAAACGCTGTAGCACGAAAATGCTTTTTGTGCAAGAAGAATCTTAGCACCTGTTCTCTGCTGAACGCCATTTAATATTTCAAGATTTTTTATAAGCCGTGATTCATCAATGATGTAGCACGGAGTTTTAACATTGTTTTTAATTTCTGAACTAATCATACAAATATAGCCTTTTTCTTTCCTTTTTCATTTTTCGGATAACTGCGTATACGTAAGACGTTAGCGAGATTTACAACACTTTCGCTGTCTTTTTCATCAAGAATAATGTAATCGTCACCGATTTCCTTGATAAAAGCGAGAATGTAAGTACCATTTGTGAAATAAACAAGACATTCATCCTTGTCATGCATAAAACGCTGTAATGTGTCAGTTAATTTCATAAAATTCACTCCTTATAGTGATTACCGCACAAAGCATAACTGCCATGTGCGGTATAATTATGTGTTATCAGCCAAGAAAATCGTCCATAATGACCTGAACTCTTGGATTTCCGTTTGAATCTTTTTCAATCATATTGACATCCTTCATAACGATAGGAGTGTTAGGAGCAGAAATCGCACCGTCACCGCCTAAAGAACGTCCTACCTTTAAGAAATTGTCAACAACCTCCATACCCTGAGTAACTTCACCGAATGCGGCATAAGAACCATCAAGGAAAGAACAGTCAGTATAGCAGATAAAGAACTGGCTTGACGCACTGTTAGGATCACCGCTTCTTGCCATTGAAATAACACCACGCTGATGTGAAAGGTCATTATCTACACCATTTGAAGCAAATTCACCCTTGATATTCTGTTCACTTCCGCCCATACCTGTTCCCTGTGGGTCACCGCCCTGAGCCATAAAATCATCAACAACTCTGTGGAATGTAAGACCATCATAGAAATCCTTGCTGACGAGATTAATAAAGTTTTCACATGTAATAGGTGCCTTGTCACAATAAAGTGTGATGATGAAAGAATTTTCATCAGAAACCTCAGCAGATGCTGTATAATCAGGAACCGATGAGTTGTTGCCTGATCCTTCCTTTGCAGCACCGCAGCCTGAAAGTATAAACATAGATGCAAGTAAAAGCGCAATTTTCTTTTTCATTTTAAAATTCTCCTTATAATAAATATAGTATAAATGCCGTTTGCTAATGATAATTATATCACTTTCACGAAAAAAGTCAAGAGAAACAGACAAGCTGTGAGTAAAAACTTCAAAAGTATTGACACTATTTACAAATAGTGTTATAATTTAAAGTGGTACATAGCAAATTTACATAGCGGAGGTTATCGAAATGAATGAAATCAACGTAAAAACAAGTCACCCGTATGAAGTACTTATCGAAAGAGGTGCTGTAGACAGCTGCGGTAAATATATTTCAGAAATCATATCATCAAGAAACGCTGTCATTATAACAGACGATATTGTAGGCGGACTTTACGGCGAAAGAGTAACAAACTCACTTAAAGAAAGCGGATTTGAATGCAGTACATTTACATTCCCTAATGGTGAACATTCAAAGAACATTTCTGTACTTGGTGACATTTTTGATTTTCTTTGTGATGCCTCCATTACAAGAAGTGACATTCTCATTGCACTTGGCGGCGGAGTAGTAGGGGATATAACAGGCTTTGCAGCTGCATCATATCTTCGTGGCATAGATTTCGTACAGATTCCTACAACACTTCTTGCGCAGATTGATTCATCAGTAGGCGGAAAGACAGCAATTGACATAAAGGGCGGAAAAAACCTTGTCGGCGCATTCAAACAGCCGTCACTTGTTATCTGTGACAGTGATACATTAAAGACACTTCCGAGAGAAGTACTTGCAGACGGCATGGCAGAGGCTATAAAGTACGGCATGATAAGAGATGAACAGCTTTTCGAGCTTATTGAATCACATAATCTTGATACAATTGATACAGTTATGGATAAAATGGTTTATACCTGTATTGACATAAAGAGAGATGTAGTTGAAAACGACGAGTTTGACAGAGGCGAAAGAATGATTCTCAATTTCGGACATACACTTGGTCACGCCCTTGAAGGATGGCACAATTACACAGACTACACACACGGCATGGGAGTAGCCGCAGGTATGTGCATGATAACAGACATGCTTGCACCGCAGCTTAGCGGAAGACTTAAAAAGTGTGTATGCGCATATGAACTTCCTGTAGGAACAGATATTCCGATGAGTGAACTTCTTCCTTTCTGTTCAAAGGATAAAAAGCGTGAATCGGACAAACTCAGCTATATAATCTGCAATACAATAGGAAAAGCAGAAATCAGGAAAGTAACAGTAGCAGAATTTTCAGAACTTATGGGAGAATAAACAATGAATGTAAGAATTACTCCGTCAGTATTAAGCGGAAAAATTGATATACCGTCATCTAAAAGTGTAGCTCACAGAGAACTTATCTGTGCCGCACTTGCGTCAGACGGAAAATCATCAGTAATAAGCGGAATAAGCGGTTCAAAGGATATCGAGGCAACACTCGGAGCAATGGAGGCGCTTGGCACAGTATGGAAGGACGAAGGCAACGGTTCAGTAAGAATCTTCGGAATTACAGAAGTACCAAGCGGCAAAAGAGTAATTGACTGCAATGAAAGCGGTTCAACACTCAGATTTATTATTCCGATTGCGGCAGCACTTGGCTGTAATGCAGAATTTATCGGACGAGGCAGATTACCGCAGCGCCCTATAGATATATATATCCGTGAGCTTACAAAAAACGGAGTAAAATTCAACTACAGCGGTACAATGCCGTTTGACATCACAGGAAAACTTCAGAGCGGCACATATACAGTAGAGGGAAATGTATCATCACAGTTCATCACAGGACTTCTCTTTGCTTTACCGCTTCTTGAAGGAGATTCAGAGATAGTACTTACAACAAAGCTTGAATCACGTCCGTATGTAGACATTACAATAGATGTAATGAAACGTTTCGGAGTAGAAGTTGAAGAACATGAAAACTGCTACAAGGTAAAAGGCGGACAGAAATATATCTCTAACAATGAAAGAGTAGAAGGAGACTACTCACAGGCTGCATTTTTCTATGTGGCAAATGCAGTAAATTCAGATATTATTCTTGGAAATCTCAACGAAAACAGCGTACAGGGAGACAAGAGAATAATTGATATTATCAAAGGGGCAGCTGTTGACGGAAAGATAAAGTCATTCAAGGCAGACTGTTCAGATATTCCAGATCTTGTGCCGATTTTGTCAGTACTTGGTGCATATGGCACAGAAGATTCAGTAATTTACAATGCCGCAAGACTCAGAATAAAGGAAAGTGACCGTCTTGAAACTACAGCATCAATGCTTAATGCAATCGGCGGAAATGTTGAAGTAACAGAAGACGGACTTATCATACATCCGACAGGAAAAATGACAGGCGGCACAGTTAACGGCAGCGGTGACCACAGAATTGTTATGGCAGCGTCAGTTGCGGCACTCGGCTGCAGCGGTGAGGTTATAATAAACGGAGCCGAGGCTGTAGAAAAGTCATATCCCGATTTCTTCAAGGATTACAACTCACTCGGAGGTAAGGCAGATGTCATCAATCTGGAATAACAGAATATCCATATCAATTTTCGGTGAGGCAGATGGTCCTGCTATCGGAGTAACAATTGATAATCTTCCGTCGGGAGAGCATATCGACGCAGATGAGATAACCAAATTCCTTGCAAGAAGAACAGGCGGATATTCTTCACAGTCATGTGAAAGCTCAACTCCACATGTAATGTCAGGAATATTTAATGATAAGACAACAGGAGCACCGTTATGTGCTTTTATACAGAATGAGCCGTCACAGGAGCCTGTATACGAACCGGATGAGAATGAAGTACTTATCCGTCCCGGTCATGCAGACTACACAGGCGCAGTACGTTACAGAGGATTTAACGATTTCAGAAACAGCGGACATTTTTCAGAAAAATTAACAGCGCCATTGTGTTTTGCAGGAGCTGTCTGCGGTCAGATTCTTGAAAGACGAGGCATATACACAGGAGCACACATATTACAGCTTCACGAAGTAAAGGATAATCCGTTTGACCCTGTAAATATTACAAGAGACGGAATAAGAAGTATTCGTGAAAAGATTTTTCCTGTAATCAATGACAGCAAAGGCTGGGCAATGGGAGACGCAATTGAAAAAGCGTATGAACAGGGCGAGTCACTTGGCGGAGTAGTCGAGTGTGCGGCAATAAATGTTCCTGCAGGTATCGGTTCACCGATTTTTGACGGACTTGAAAACAATATTGCACAGCTTATGTTTGGTATCCCGGGAGTAATGGGACTTGAATTCGGTTCTGGATTCAGTTCTGCGCAAATGATGGGAAGTCAGAATAATGACGATTTCTACCTTGATGAACATGGTCATGTTCTTACAAGAACAAACAATCACGGTGGAATTCTCGGTGGTATATCATCCGGAATGCCTGTAGTAATGAGAGTAGCATTCAAGCCGTCACCATCAGTAGCAAAGCTTGAAGGAACAGTAAACACACGCAGTATGACAGAAGAAACAGCTGATAACAGCAATGGACATATTCCATGTACAGTACCATCAGCGGTACCATGTGTAGAGGCGGCAGTAAATATTGCACTTCTTTCGCATATGATAGATTATCCGAATTTTTGTTAAGTTAAGGTGATAAAGGTGCAGGATGAAAATATAAGAAAAATGGCAGAAAGAGCAGATACAGAAATAAGTGATATACCGACACTTAATATTCTGCTTTGTTATCTGCTGTACAAAATAGAAAAGCCTGTTGAAACCGAACAGCTGTATGAAATAGCAATAGGCACAGGCATAGTGAATTATTTTTACTATCAGGATTCAATTGACTATCTCACAAAAAATGGTTTGATTTCAGTAAAAGATGATTCTGAAGGACATAAATGCTATTTTCTTGAACCAAAAGGAACAGCATGTGCGAAGGAACTTAAAACGTATGCACCGAAATCATTCCGTGACAAGCTTGTTCTTGCGGCACTTAAATATTATGCAAGACTCAAATATGAGAAAGAGATAAAAATTGACTATATCCCGACAGAAAAGGGCGTATATGTGCAGATACGCTGTCTTGACACAAGCTGTGACCTTATGGATTTAAAGCTGTTTGCACCTGACATGACACAGGCAAAGCTTGTAGGTGAAAGAATAATGCGAAATCCGGCAGGTTTTTACAGTAAAATAATAGACCTTGCACTTTCAAATGAAGAACCATCATACGACTTAACAGATAACTGAACAGGAGAAATAAATGAAAACAGGACTTGTACTTGAAGGCGGCGCAATGCGTGGAATGTTCACAGCCGGAATCCTTGATGTATTTATGGAAAACGGAATTACCTTTGACGGAATGGCAGGAGTGTCAGCAGGTGCGGCATTCGGCTGTAATCTCAAATCAGGACAGCGTGGCAGAGCGATACGATATAATCTCAGATTTGCCAACAATAAGGAATTCTGCAGTATAAAATCACTGATAAAAACGGGTGATTTATACGGCGGAGAGTTCTGTTATCATACAGTACCGGATAAGCTTGATATATTTGATAAAGATGCTTTTGAAAATTCACCGATGAAATTTTATGTGGTGTGTACCGATGTTGAAACAGGAAAAGCAGTATATCACGATATGACAAAGGTTGATTATACTGAACTTGAATGGATGAGAGCATCAGGTTCACTACCGCTTGCGGCAAAAATAGTTGAAGTAAACGGCAGAAAACTCCTTGACGGCGGAATAGCTGATTCAATACCGCTTTTATTTATGGAAAAACAGGGTTATGACAAGAATCTTGTAATTCTCACAAGACCAAGAGACTACGTTAAACAGCCGACAAGTTCACTTTCATTGATAAAGCTGATGTACAGAAAATATCCAGAGCTTATCAAAGCAGTAGAAACAAGGCATAAAATGTATAACAACCAGTTAAAGTACGTCAGAAAATCAGAAAATGAAGGTAGAGCATTAGTTCTTGCACCCGATACCGCGTTGCCTGTAAAACGTGTTGAACATGATACAGATGCTTTACAGGAAGCGTGCAGAATCGGCAGAAAAACCGCAATGGATAATCTTGATAAGGTCAAAGCCTTTATAAATAAAAAAAAAACAAA
>JAKSQU010000100.1 GCA_024403965.1 Ruminococcus sp. | reverse complement strand
TTACCGCAGCAGCATTTGCTTTAAGCATGAATAATGCCACAGTTATGCCGACAGGTGCGGCTGAAAAAAATGTAACAGTAAAAGTGCCGTCATACGATGACTATGACCCGTCAAAAGTAAGTTATGCACCTTTATATGGTCCGCCGCCGGAGTATTATGATACTACAACCACAGTAGAAGATATTGTTACAACAACCAACATGATGACTTATCCTGCATACGGCACTATACAGCCGTATACAACAACTACTACAGAAGATATTATCAGCATAACAACTTCAATGCTGCCGCAGCCTGCTTATGGTGCTATACAGCCGTATACAACAACTACTACAGAAGATGTTATCAACCTTACAACCAGAATGACTTCAACTGTATATGGTCCGCCTGCATGGTTTACATCAACAACAACTACAGAAGATATTATCAATACAACAACCACAATGACATATCCTGTTTACGGAGTTATGCAGATATTCGGAGATTTAAACTGGGACGAAAAAACAGATGTATTCGACCTTATAACTTTACGCAAGGCTATTCTTAACAACGAATACCGTTTAGAATATGATGTCAATGATGACGGAGAAGTAGGTATCGCTGACCTTATTTCCTTACAGAATTTCATTCTCGGAAGATATACTACAAGAGATGAAATGTACAATCCCGAAATTCCTGATGTCACTACACTTATTGAAACCTTTACCACAACCACAGCAGTGCTTTACGGACCGCCGTGGGTATTCCCTGATTACACAGGCACAATTCCCGACTGGGCATTGAATCCGACTACACAGACAACAGTGGAGGAAGAATAATGAAAAAAACACTTCACACCATGCTTACTGCGGCTGCATTTGCACTTTCTGCACAGAATAAGCCTATGGTAAATCCGCCGCAGAAAACAGACAGCGAAAATAAAGACAGCAAAAATGCTGAAACAAAAGAAGAAAACAATACAGATTCACAGGAGTAAAAAATGTTAGATATAAAAATGAAAAACAAGCACCTGAGACAGCTGCAGGAATACAGACGCAGTCTTATGAAAAAGCCTGAGCTCAGAAATCTTTTCCTTGAGCTTACACTCAGATGCAATGAACATTGTCTTCACTGCGGCAGCTGGTGCGGTGATGTAAAATCAGAAGAAATTTCAGTTGCACAGTACAAAAAATTACTTGAAGAAGTTAAGGAAGATTTAACCACAAACGGAAAAATGCTCGATATCACAGGCGGTGAACCACTTCTCAGAAAAGAATTTTTTGAGATTATGGAAATCGCACATAATCTTGGTTTTGCATGGGGAATGACAAGTAATGCAACACTTATCACAGATGATGTTGCAAAAGACCTTAGCCGTGTAGGTATGGGAACAATTTCCGTAAGTATTGACGGACTTGAAGAAACACATGATGCATTCCGTCAGACACCGGGCGGTTTCAAGAAGGCAATGAGCGGTATTGAAAGTCTTATTAAGGTCGGAACATTCAAGGCAATACAGGTAACAACAGTTGTAACACATGAAAATATAGGACAGCTTGACGAGCTTTACAAGATATTCAATGATATGGACATTGATTCATGGAGAGTTCTCAATATGGAGCCTATGGGACGTGCAAAGAATCATCCTGAGCTTATTCTCACTCCTGATGATTATCAGGTAATGTTTGAGTTTATCCGCAATAAGCGTATAGCAGGAGAGCCTGTTACATACGGATGCAGTCACTATCTCGGACTTGAATATGAGCGTGAAGTAAGAGACTGGTATTATCTCTGTACAGCAGGTTTACAGACAGCAAGTATCACAGCAAACGGTGACATTATTGCCTGTCTTGATATTGAGCGCAGACCTGAATTTATACAGGGTAATATTCTCAAGGATCGTTTCAGTGATGTATGGCTGAATAAATTTGAAATATTCAGACGTGACCTTGCAGACGATAACGAACAGTGCAGAAACTGCGATCAGAAGAATTTCTGTCACGGTGACGCATATCACAGCTGGGATTTCGATAACAATAAGCCGCAGCTTTGCTTTAAGGATATATTATTCTAAACACAAAAATACGGAGAGAAATGCTGATGATTTCTCTCCGTTTTGCTTTTTGTATTTGATATTATTCTGTAGGGGCGGCGTTTCGCCGCCCGTGTGGTGTTGTGTGTATCTTCGGGCGGCGAAACGCCGCCACTACATCACAAGTCCGTATTTAATAAAAACGAGCGAAAGCAGACTACTCTTTCGCAGAGAGTGAGCGTGGCTCGCCAGCGGAGGCTCTCCGCCGCCCCTACATCATAATAAAAACGGAGAGAACTTCAAATCGAGATTCTCTCCGTTATTATTTGTTTAGCTTAATGGCATTACCCTCGCACACCCCCTGCACGAGAGATAACATCTCTCGTGTCTCTGGTGTATGGCGGCTGCGCCGCATTTATCTGCTATTTCTTAACCCTGCAAAGATTAGCCTCGCCCGATGATAAATGTCTTATCTCACCATCTGAAAGCTTTACTATAAGATTTGCATTATCATCAATTCCCACAGCAGTACCCTCAATCATTTCATTTCCCGAATTCGCAGTTATCTGCTTTCCTGTCAGATATTCACGTCTGCGATATTCATCGAGAAATACTCCGTTTGAAACATTTTTCATATAGTATGCAAGACGATTAAGTATTTCTGCACATAATGTATTTCTGTCTGCCTTAACTCCTGTTTCATCTTCAATTGATGTTGCGGTTTCAAGCAGTTTTTCGTCAAAGCTGTTTTTTACACTTCTTACATTCACGCCTATGCCGATTACTGCATAGTCAAGATTTTTCATTTCAAGTCCGAGAGACGCCTCTGTGAGTATACCGCAGATTTTTCTGCCGTTTATGTAAATGTCATTTACCCATTTTATATTTACATCCTGTCCGCACAGCTTTTCAACAGCCTCAGCAACCGCACAGGCTGACGCTGATGTTATCATAGGTGCATACTCAACAGCAAAGTCGGGACGTATTACAACACTCATATAAATGCCTGTGCCTGTCGGTGAAATAAATGCACGTCCAAGTCTGCCTCGCCCTGCGGTCTGCTGGTCAGCTATTACTGCTGTGCCGTCTGATGCACCCTGTGATGCAAGCTTTTTGGCAATGTCATTTGTGGATTCCACTGTGTCGTATACGATTATTTCATTTGCTGATGTTTCTTCATTCAGCCTTGATTTTATGATTTCAGCAGAAAGATGATTTCCGTTTTCTGAAAGTCTGTAGCCTTTTGACTGTACTGATTCAATACAGTATCCCTGACTTTCAAGTGCTTTTACTGCTTTCCATACTGCGTTTCTGCTTACTCCGAGAGTTTCAGCAAGTGCACCGCCCGAAATGTATTCGCCGTCAGCTGATACAAGTGCCTTTAAAAGAGAAGTTTTTACGTCCATAAATTAATATCTTTCTCCCATATCTTCAATTCTTATACCTTCACATTTTTTCACAGTAACCTTTTTTACTCTGTCAAAATTGTCTTTGGCAACTGTAATTTCAAGAGAATATTCCTTGCGCTGTCCGTCTCTGTCCATTACAGCAGACGGCTTATCCTTGATACTTCCCGAATAGTCAAAATAATATGTAGTGGATTTTGACCTTTCATTTTCTCCCACATAGTTAAAATCAGATTCACTGAATATCATATTCACCCACAAATCAGTCATATCTGTAATATCATAGTCTGTATTTGCAGGAGTATATTCATATGTGGTAATGCCGTTGCTTTCACTTCTGTCAGTTTCAGCCGCAAGCATATCTGTGAATGTATAGAAATCCTGTATATAGGTTTCTGTGTATCTTTGTGATGATGAATTTTTTGATGTTGTAGTTGTGGTTTCTGTAGTTGTTTCGGATGTTGCAGTAGTTGTAGTTGTAACTGCTGTAGTAATTTTTGTTCTTGCGTCAAGGTCAAAGATTTCAAGTCCCTCTGCCATATTTACAGTAACGCTTAAAACCGCATTTGAATCGGGGTCATTAACCGTAACAACAGAGAAAACATACTTCTGCTTTAATCTCTTGCCGTCAACATTAACTTCCTTTTTCGGCACTTCATCATAATCGCAGTTGAAATACTCAGTATAGATAATGCCGTTTCCTGCAGAACCTACATATTTAAGTCCTGAACGGTTTTTGAGATATCTCAGCCAGTCATTTACATAGTAGTACATATCCCCGTCATTTTCACGGTGATGATATGTAACGGATGAACCTTCTAAAGAGTATGCAACAGGGTCAGCGATAATTTCACCGCCAGAGTAAAGTGCTAAATCCTGAATCTGCATTCTTATGCCGATAGTAGTAACTGTAGTTGTTTCGGATGTTGTTTCTGCTGAAGTAGTTGTTTCGGGTTCAACAGATGCCGCCTCAGTAGCCTGTACACGATTATTCGGCTTTGTATTGATTTCAGTATCGGGGCGGTTTATAAGCACGAAAAGTGTGATTATAAGACCAAAGAGAACTAATGTAAGTATAGTAAGCGGAAGAATAAGCTTAAGCTTGTTATCCTTTTCAGCAGTTCTGTATTTTTCAGCACTTGCCGATGTTACATTTTCTGAAACATTATTTTCTGCATTATCTGATTTTATATCTGCTTTGTTCTCATCATTTACAGAAAGAACAGCAACAGGCGGCAGTGTACCCTGAGAAACCTTTGCACCGCATTTTCTGCAAAAGCGGTCATCCTCACTTACACCATTTCCGCATTTACTGCAAAACATTCTATCACCTCTTGTAATTTGTCATAAGGCGAATTATACATAATCCACCAATTATATTTTACAGCTATATCGCATAAATGTCAATACATAAAGAAAAAGACCTGACCGAATAATTTTCGGTCAGGTCAGTAATTATTTTCTTTTTACGAGCTTTATTGCGCTGACAGTAATACAAATTACAGCCATTGCAAAACAGTAATACGAAATATCTCTTTCAGTATTGAAATAAGACATTCCGGCAAAAATCATTCCAGCGGCTAATGCAAGCCAGAAGACAGTCAGTATTATGCGAAAGACACTAATAGAAAAAAGTGTAAGCTTTCCAATGTTTTCCATTGTTTTTTCTGCGTCTTCGGATGTAGCCCTGTCTTCGACGACTTCTGCCAAGACTTCCAGTATCAGACCTGCTGCAATAAGTATGATTTTTCCCATGTTATCTTACCCCCTTAACAAGTCTGATAACAGAAAATAATATGAAAATAGCCGCCAGACCAAGACATACCAACGACATTGCCCTGTCTGTGCTGTAACTTTTTATACCGATAAACAGCATAAGTCCGATAACAGCAACCCAGAAAAGAACAATCAGTGCAATAAGCGGATATCTTATCCACTTGCTTAAACGCTTACTCTTTGCACATTCTACGACAATTTCGCCTACAAGTTCTACAAGAACTTCAAAAATGATTTCCATGATATTTAACCCCTTAAATAATCCCTTAAATATATTTTATTATCACCCCTGATAATAAAACTTACTTCTTGATTTTTTCAACAACGTCACCGAGAAGGTCCTTAGCCTTTTCGATATTTTCCTTAGTTGCTACCTTCTTGATTGCTGATTCAGCTTTTTCAAGATTATCCTTTGTTGCAACCTTTTTTACAACACCCTCAATCTTTTCGTCGGGAAGGTCGATGCCTGTTTTCTTTTCGACCATTTCAACTGCGTTTTTAATTCCTTTGATTTCCATGTTTTTAACCTCTTTTCATTTTATATGCGGACATCCCGCATATATATTATAGCATATTTTTTATATAATTTCAATTGATGTATTTAACAAATGAATATTACAGGTTTTGTTCAGTATTTATTATGTTTTTATTTATCGTTCTGAAAATCAGTCCGAGAATAAATTCTGCAATTCCCACACATAAAACTATAAGCGAGAATGTTATAAATGTATGCGAAATCACATAGAAAACTGCATTGTTTGTAAATGCATAAGCCACGGCTGAACCTATAATTATCAGCGCACCTGTTATTACAGTGATACTGCCTGCTGTTTTTAGAATACGGCTGTAAAATCCTGTGATGTGCTTCGCCTTGCCGTCAGCCGCAATTCCTGTCCATATAAACATTACCACAGCGGCAAGGAAGAAAACTGCAATTGTGATATAAGAGAAAAGATACTTTGCATTTTTCAGATTGAAATTGATTTTACTGCTCCATTCGGGAATACTCAGTGCTGAATCAAAATTATCCTTTTCAAGATTTCTCTGCATAAGCTGATAATCGTCTTCGGTCATTTTGTATTCAAAGGTTTCGATTGACGCTCTGTTGTTAGCCTTAATGAAATCACTCACAAAATCTTCTGCTGTTACAGACGGGTCTTTGCCCTTGCCGTCAATGATGTAGTTTATGTAGTTATCGGCATTTCTTCCGATATAGCTGATAAAATCAGACTTCATCATATATGTTCTGAAACTGTTAGGAGTTGCAAGACCGCCTGCTGTATCTGCAAAGCCGAGAGAATTAAAAAGCGTATCCGAAAGTTCATTTCCGCTGAATTCGCTTGAAAGGAGTGTTTTCGGGTCAAGCTGATTAACGCTGTTTCTGACAATATTTCCCGACATTCCGAGCTTTATGCAGAGTGCAGAATTAAATACAAGCATAAAAATTACTGTAACTGCTGAAAGCAAAACTGCTGTAAACGTTCTTAAAAAGCTGAGTTTCGGAGTTTTCTGATTTTTTCCGTTCTTTTCGGATTTTTCTTCCGAAACACTTTCAGTTTCTTCACTGACAAGCTTTTCATTGGTCGGGTCTTCATCTTCAATATATTCAATTCCGTCAATCGCATCGAATGACATGGTTGAGTCATTGTCATTAAAGGTATTGCGTCTGTTTTTGTTTTCATCTGACGCAGACGGCACATAGTCATTATTTGCAAAGAATTTGTCGTCAGACGCTGTTTTTATACTCTGGTCAGCATCAAGCACACCCGAAATAAATCTTCCGTCATCTTCATCTTCTTCAAGAAGAATGGTATTTTCTTCATCATAGCTTTTTTCATTTTCGATAAGAACAGTGGGTGAATCATCTGTCTTTTTAAGCAGAACAGCGTTATTGTCTTTTGGTTCGCCGCAGTGTTCACATACAGAAAGCATATCATCTGTTTCTTTGCCGCATTTACTGCAAATCATAATATCCCCCCGAATATTCATACTTATATTATGCAAC
>JAKSQU010000010.1 GCA_024403965.1 Ruminococcus sp. | reverse complement strand
CACCGACACCAATTCAGCAGATGGCAGCTGTAGCTGTTTCAGAAGGCCGTAATCTCATTATCACTCCTTGGGAAAAGCAGCAGTTAAAGCCGATTGAAAAGGCTATTCTTGCATCAGATATCGGAATTAATCCTACAAATGACGGAAATGCAATCAGACTTGCATTCCCGCAGCTTACAGAGGAAAGACGTAAGGAACTCTGCAAGGGTATCAAGAAACTCGGCGAAGACAGCAAGGTATCAGTTCGTTCAATCAGACGTGATACAATGGAAAAGTTCAAGAAGATGAAGAAGAATTCAGAAATTACAGAGGATGATCTTCAGGAATGTGAGAAGAAGATTCAGAAACTCACAGATGAATTCTGCGACAAGATTGACAAGTCAGTAGCAGATAAAGAAAAAGAGATCATGACAGTTTAATTTGGTGAATTATGGCATTATTTGGTAAAAAGGAAAAGGAAGAAATTGTTCTTCCCGAAAAACTTCCGCAGCACATCGGATTCATCATGGACGGCAACGGCAGATGGGCGAAGAAAAGAGGACTTCCGAGAACCTTTGGTCACGTTGAGGGCGCAAAGAATTTCAGAACCATAGTACGTTACTGCAAAAAGCTCGGAATTCAGAATATTTCATTTTACGCATTTTCAACTGAAAACTGGACACGACCGCTTGAAGAAGTAACAGCAATCATGAATATTTTCAGAGACTATCTGAATGATGTACAGGAGCTGCTTACTGAAAATACAAAGATGGTCTTTCTTGGCGACAAGGATAAGTTTGCGCCCGATCTGCGTGAAAAAATGATTAAGCTTGAAGAAGATACAAAGGACTGCAAGGAAATGACACTTATGCTTGCGGCTAATTACGGCGGACGTGATGAGCTGGCAAGAGCAGCAAGAATCCTTGCAAAAAAAGCCGCAGACGGCGAGATAAAGCCTGAAGACATTAACGAGCAGTCAATTGCAGATGAACTCTATACAAAGGGACTTCCTGACGTTGACCTTGTAATACGTCCGAGCGGAGAGTATCGTCTTTCAAATTATCTTATATGGCAGTGTGCATATGCTGAATATTATTTCACAGATGTATTATGGCCTGATTTCGGTACAGATGAGCTTGACAAGGCACTTGTTGAATTCGGAAAAAGGAACCGCCGTTTCGGAGGAGTCTGATGAAAACAAGAATAATCTCAGGTGCAGTCGGAGTCATACTTATAGGAGCGGTGCTGTATTTTCATAATACCGCCGTATTACCTGTAGCAGTAGCGGCAATGATTGCAGTAATGCTGTATGAGCTTATCAGAGCGGTAAAGCTTGAAAAGAATATACCGATACTTGTATCAGCGGAGATATGCGGAGTATTAACACCGTTTATATGCTATTACAAATGCAATACGCCTTATGATGTAACAAGAACTGTAAATGCAGGTGACCTTGCAGATTTGTTTATGTTCACACTTGTACTTGCGGCGGCATTTGTGATATTCATCACATGGCTCAGAAATCATAAGAAAATCCGCTATGAACAGGTATTCTTCGTACTTGCATCAATGATACTCGTACCGCAGTCAATGACAACAATGCTCCGTCTTGAATGCACAGGAGAAAACGGACTTTTTCTTCTGATAATGGGACTTTGCGGAGCGTGGATAGCAGACACAGGGGCATATTTCACAGGTGTAACACTCGGAAAGCACAAGCTTTGTCCTGAAATCAGCCCTAAAAAAACTGTAGAAGGTCTTGTCGGCGGAATTGTCACAACAGGTCTTGTATACAGCATAGCATTTTCAGTATATGACAGCACATTTGAACCGCTTTACTTCATAGCAGGAGCAGTATGTGCAGTAATAGGCACTGTGGGTGATTTGTCAGCATCAATGGTAAAAAGACAAATCGGCTTTAAGGATTACGGAAAGATAATGCCTGGTCACGGCGGACTTATGGACCGCTTTGACAGCGTACTTTTTGTACTTCCGACATTTTATGTATTCAGCGAATTTATAAGCGGACATCACTAATAAAAACCACGAAAGGAGACTAAACGTATATAAAACGGATAGTCCCTTTCGCATTTTTACAGAAAAAAGGGAATATTATAGGTGAAAGACAATGAATAAAACAGTATCAATACTTGGTTCAACAGGTTCAATCGGAACACAGTCACTTGAAGTCTGCGAAAAACACAATATAAAGGTAACAGCACTTGCGGCACACAGCAGTACTGAAATGCTTGAACAGCAGACAAGAAAATTCAAGCCGTCAGTGGTATGCATTTACAGAGAAGACAAATACAGCGAGTTAAAGGAAAGACTTGCTGATACAGGAGTAAAAGTGCTGTGCGGAATGGAAGGTCTTTGTGAAATTGCCGAAATGGATGAAAGCGATATTGTGCTTAATTCCGTAGTCGGAATGGTAGGACTTCTTCCGACGCTTACAGCAATGGAAAAGGGTAAAAATGTAGCACTTGCGAATAAGGAAACTCTTGTCGCAGGCGGAAAAATCGTTACCGACCTTGCTAAGAAAAAGGGCATAAAAATCTATCCGATAGACAGTGAGCATTCAGCCATTTTTCAGTGTCTTCAGGGAAACAGGAGAGAACAGCTCAGCAAAATCATACTTACCGCATCAGGCGGCCCATTCTTTGGCAAAACTTATGATGAACTGAAAACTGTAACAAAGGCACAGGCACTCAAGCATCCTAACTGGGATATGGGAAACAAGATAACCATTGACTCAGCTACACTTATGAACAAGGGACTTGAGTTTATTGAAGCTAAATGGCTGTTTGACCTTGAGCCTGAGCAGATTGAAATAGTAGTGCATCGTCAGAGTGTAATTCACTCAGCAGTTGAGTATAATGACTACTCAGTAATAGCTCAGATGGGTGTACCTGATATGAAGATACCGATACAGTATTCACTTCTTTATCCTGACAGAATGGAATGTCCGACAGGCAGACTTTCACTTACAGATTACGGCACACTCACCTTTGCAAAGCCTGACTATGAAACATTCAAGTGTCTTTCAGCGGCAATTGAGGCGATTAAGAGAGGCGGAGCATATCCGTGCCTTGTAAACTCAGCAAATGAAGAGGCTGTAAGAGCATTTCTTAATGACGAGATACAGTTTATCGACATCGGCGAGATTGTATCATCAGTACTTGAAAGGTTTGAATATTTCGATATCAGTACATATGAAGATGTAACAAAAGCAGATTCAATGGCAAGAGAATATGTAAGAAACACAGTTGCGGCAAAAAAGTGAGCCGCATTGAAAGGATAAATCTTTAATGGGAATAATAGTAGCAATTATCATATTCGGACTTATCGTAACAGTACATGAGTTCGGACATTTTATCTGTGCGAAATTAAGCGGAATAAGAGTACTTGAATTTTCAATAGGAATGGGACCAAAGCTTATTCAGCGAACAAAGGGCGAAACAAAATATTCAATCCGTGCACTGCCTGTAGGCGGATTCTGTGCAATGGAGGGCGAAGATGCAACCATTGACGATGAAAAAGGATTCCGCAACGCTAAGCTTTGGAAAAGGATGATAGTTCTTGCTGCGGGTGCAGCGATGAATTTCATACTCGGAATAATACTTCTCACAGCACTTGTATGCATGATGGATGAAGTACCTACAACAAGTATAAGCGGATTCAGCGGAGTAAAAAACGATGATGACAGCGTAACATACTATGCTCAAAGCTATGAATGCGGTCTTCGCCACGGCGACAGATTCATTGAAATAGACGGAACAAGAATATTCAGTACACTTGATGTAAACTACATTTTTTCAACAACACAGAGAGAATTCCACGATGTAAAGGTAATCCGTGACGGCGAAAAGCTTGAATTCACAAACGTTGTATTCAAAAACAATGCCGAAGGCGGAGGAACAATTGATTTCGGACTTAAATATGTTGAGAAAAATCCGCTTACAGTAACAAAGGGTGCAGGAGACCTGTTTATGTCAATGGGACATATAGTGGGAATGTCACTCAAACAGATGCTGTCAGGTAAAATGAGCAAGGATGAAGTATCAGGACCTGTGGGAGTAGTTTCGGCAATCAGCGAAACAACATCCGAAAGCGAGAGCTTTGCAGATGCAATATTCAACATACTTTATATGGCATCACTGATAACCATAAATGTCGGAATATTCAATCTTCTTCCTGTTCCGGGACTTGACGGCGGCAGACTTCTTTTCTGCTTTATCGAGCTTGTACGCAGAAAGCCTGTCAAACCCGAACATGAAGGATATGTACATCTTGCAGGAATGATTCTTTTATTTGCACTTATGATATTTGCAACCTACAATGATATTGTAAGACTTATAACAGGGGGATAATAAATGCCTGAAATATGTCTGCTCGGAACAGGCGGAATGTTACCGCTGAAAAACAGATTCCTTACAAGTCTGTATGTCGAGCAAAACGGAAAAGCACTGCTGATAGACTGCGGTGAGGGTACACAGGTAGCAATGGGAATGCATGAAATAAAAATGAGCAGAATAGAAATGCTCCTTATAACTCATGCACACGCTGACCATATAACAGGTTTACCTGGTTTGCTTTTGTCAATCGGTAACTGTTCAAGAACACAGCCGCTTGACATTTATATGCCTGAAAGCTGTGAAAATGCAGTAAAGGCACTTATCTCAGTATGCGGAACACTGCCTTATGAAGTTGTAATGCACACAATTCCCGATAATGAATCGGTAACAATAACAGCGGAAAAGGTAGACAGTATGCTTACCATAAGTACATTACCGCTCAGACATAAGGTAAAATGTCTCGGCTACAGCATGACATTCAGGCGTAAGCCTGTGTTTTCACCCGAAAAGGCAAAATCACTTGAAGTACCTTTGGAATACTGGAAAAAACTGCATTGCGGTGAAAGCGTAAAACTTTCAGACGGCAGAACAATAAAAACAGATGATGTGACAGACGGCAGACGAGATTCAGTAAAGATAACTTATACAACAGACACACTGCCGTTTGATGAAATAGCTGATTTTGCTGAAAATTCAGATTTGTTCGTATGCGAGGGAATGTACGGCTCATCGGACAAAAAAGAGTCAATGAACGAAAAAGGTCATATGCTTATGACAGACTCATGCATTCTTGCAGAAAAGAGCAAATCAAAAAGACTGTGGCTGACACATTACAGCCCCGCAGAAAAGCATCCCGAAGAATTTGAAGAAATGCTGAAGGGAATATATGAAAATGTGACAATATCACATGACGGAATAAAAATAACGCTGTGAAAAGAGGAATAATGATATGAGAAATGTAAAAGCTGTAAAGGTCGGGGACTGTGTCCTTGACGGAAAACACATATACATACAGTCAATGCTCAATGCACGTTCAGACGATATTGAGGGAAGTGTAAAACAGGCAGTAGAGCTTGAAAAGGCAGGCTGTGAAATCATCCGTGCGGCAATTCCTGATATGGAGGCAGTAAAGCTGATTCCTGCAATCAAGGAGGCAGTAAAAATACCGCTCGTAGCAGATATACATTTTGACTATAAGCTTGCCCTTGAATCAGCGGCGGCAGGTGTAGATAAAATCAGAATTAATCCCGGAAATATCGGCGGAATGGACAGGGTTAAACAGGTAGTTGATGCATGTAAGGCAAGAAATCTTCCTATAAGAATAGGTGTAAATTCTGGTTCACTTGAAAAGGAAATACTTGCAAAATACGGCTCACCTACACCCGAGGCGCTTGTTGAAAGTGCAATGACTCATGCGGCAATGCTTGAACATTTCGATTTTGATGATATAGTAATTTCAATCAAGTCATCGGATGTAAACAAGATGATAGCGTCTTACAGACTTGCATCAGAAAAATGTAATTATCCGCTTCATTTAGGAGTAACTGAGGCAGGCACAGAGAGAATGGGACTTATCAAGTCATCAATCGGAATCGGTTCACTTCTCTGTGACGGAATCGGTGAAACAATAAGAGTATCACTCACCGATGACCCTGTAAGAGAAATATATGCGGCAAAGGATATTTTAAAGAGTATCGGAAAAAGAGGCGGAGTAAGACTTGTATCATGTCCGACATGCGGCAGAACAAGAATAGACCTTGTAAAAGCAGCAAAGCTTGTTGAGGAGGCTGTTAAGGATATGGACAAGGACATTACAGTAGCTGTAATGGGCTGTATCGTAAACGGTCCCGGAGAGGCAAGAGAGGCTGATATCGGAATCGCAGGCGGAAACGGCTGTGCAGTAATATTCAGAAAAGACGGAACACAGCGAAAAATCAAGGAGGAGGAAATTGTCAGCGAATTACTCGCAGAAATTGACAAGCTTTGATAATGAAGATAAATTTAGCTGAATTTCTAAAGGAATACAATGCCGAAATTCCCGAATCCATAAGAACGGGTGAGGTTTTCAAGCTTACATATTCACAAAAGCTTGACCATATAACATTTCACGCTCTTTTTGACAAGCTTGTGCCGAGTGATGATATATTTGCATTTGAAAAAGCCATTGAAACTATCTTAAAGGTAGATGAGATAAGACTTTCGTGCAGATATCCGTCTGAAATATTCGGAATGGAATGTTACGATGAACTGATAAAGCTGATGAAACGCAATGTTCCTGTTGTAAACGGATTTCTTGATGATGCAGAGGTAAATCTGTCAGACGGTGAAATGAAAATCCGTATAGTTCACGGCGGATTGGATATACTGAAACAATTTAATTTCTGCAAAGAGTTTTCACAGCTTATCTATAATCAGTTCGGTGTACAGACAAAAATAAAATTAAGCGGTGACAATGCACTTTCAAATGAAGAATATGACAAGCTGATTGATGAACGTGAGGCGGCAGAACTTCCCGATATAAGCAGTCAGCTTATCCCAGAGAAAAGTGACGCTGAGAAGAAACAGGAGGCTATACAGGCGGCAATTCCGACAGCACCTGTTGACCTTACAGCACTTAACAGCGAGTTTGATCCGCAGTCTGCTGAAATTATCAAAGGCAGAGCAATAAGGGAAACACCTGTGCCGATAGGCGAGGCAGTTACAAAACTCGGTGAAAAGCACGTTGTAGTCGGAGATGTATTTGCATCTGAAATCAAGGAACTGCGAAACGAAAAAAGCGTAGCAACCTTTGATATCACAGACTACAGCGGTTCGCTTAAAATAAAGATTTTCGGAACAAAACAGGAAATCGAAGATATGAAGCTTGCATCTGTCAAGAACGGCACAACACTGCTTGTATCGGGAAAGGCAGATTATGATACATATGCAAGAGATATCGTAATATCAGTAAATTCGCTTATCAAGGTAAAGAGAATACCGAAAATGGATACATATCCCGAAAAGCGAGTTGAACTTCACTGTCATACAAATATGTCTGCTATGGATGCTGTAACAGACCCTGTAACACTTATAAACAGGGCGGCAGAATGGGGACATCAGGCAATGGCAATTACAGACCACGGAAATGTACAGGCATTTCCTGACTGTATGTATAATATGCCGAAAAACTTCAAGGTTATCTATGGTATGGAGGCATATGTTGTCAACGATATGGATAAACAGCTTATCCTTAAAAAGCCTGACAGCAGAAGTATCAATGATGAAATAATCATTTTTGACGTAGAAACCACAGGACTTAATTTTGCATCAGACCGCCTTACAGAAATAGGTGCGGTAAAGCTGAAAAATCTTCAGGTAGTTGACAGCTTTAATACAAAAGTAAATCCGCTGAAGCATATCCCCGAAAACATAACAGAACTCACAGGAATATCAGATGATGACGTAAAAGATGCACCGCTTGAAAAAGAGGCGGTTGAGATGTTCATGGAATTCTGCGGAGAAAATCCTGTGCTTGCGGCGCACAATGCAAACTTTGATACAACCTTTATTAATGAAGTATGCAAACGACAGTCAATAGACTTTAAATACAACTGGATAGACACACTTGTGCTGTGTCAGGCAATGCTCCCCGAAATGGGAAGACATAAGCTCAATCTTGTTGCAAAACAGCTTAAACTCGGTAAATTTGACCATCACAGAGCATCAGACGATGCACTTATGCTTGCTAAAATTTACATTGAGCTTGTCGGAAGACTTATCACAGAAAAGGGACTTAAAACACTTGATGAGATAAATTTCAAGGCTGGTGAAATTGATGTAAAGAAACTCAAATCATATCACCAGATTATACTTGTACGAAATCAGGCAGGACTTAAAAATCTGTATAAGCTTGTTTCATGCAGTAACCTTGATTATTTCTACAAAAAACCGCTTATTCCGAAAACAGTACTCCAGGCACATCGTGAAGGACTTATTTTCGGAAGTGCCTGTGAGGCAGGAGAGCTTTTCCAGGCAATGCTTGCAAAGGTACCTGAGAATAAGCTTGAAGAGCTTGCAAAATTTTACGATTACCTTGAAATTCAGCCTATAGCAAACAATGAATTTATGGTAAGAGAGGGTACAGCACAGGATGATGAAGAATTAAAGGACTACAACAGACGTATAGTTGAACTCGGTGATAAACTGAATATCCCTGTCTGTGCAACCTGTGACGTACATTTTATAGACCCTAAGGATGCGCTTTACCGAAAGATTATCCTTGCAAGTATGGGATTTAAGGATGTTGAACAGCAGGCACCGCTTTATTTCAGAACAACTGATGAAATGATGAAGGAGTTTGCATATCTCGGTGAAGAAAAGGCAAAGGAAGTAGTTATCACAAATACCAATGCCATAGCAGACCAGATAGAAGTTGTAAGACCGATTCCAAAGGGAACCTTCACACCTACAATTGACGGTGCAGAAGAAGAACTTGTAAAAATCACACATGACAAGGCACATGAAATATACGGTGAACCGCTCCCCGAAATCGTTGACAAGCGACTTGACAGAGAGCTTTCATCTATCATAAAACACGGATTTTCCGTACTTTACATTATTGCGCAAAAGCTTGTGTGGAACTCAGTCGAGAACGGATATCTTGTAGGTTCACGAGGTTCAGTAGGTTCATCTTTCGTAGCATCAATGGCTGGAATTTCGGAAGTAAATCCGCTTCCGCCGCACTATGTTTGCCCTAAGTGCAAGCACAGCGAATTCATTCTTGACGGTTCATATGGCTCAGGTTTTGACCTTCCACCGAAAAAGTGCATTGACTGCGGAACAGAAATGATGCGTGACGGACACGACATTCCGTTTGAAACATTCCTTGGCTTTGACGGAGACAAAGCACCTGATATCGACCTTAATTTCTCTGATGAATATCAGTTCTGGGCGCACAGATACACAGAAAAGCTGTTCGGAAAGTCAAACGTATTCAAGGCAGGAACAATATCCGTAGTAGCAGAAAAAACGGCATACGGCTATGTTAAGAAATACTGCGAGGATAACGGAATACAGTTCAACAATGCCGAAATGACAAGACTTTCAATCGGCTGTACAGGAATAAAGCGAACAACAGGACAGCACCCTGGCGGAATGGTAGTAGTGCCGTCGGACTATGACGTATATGATTTCACACCTGTTCAGCATCCTGCTGATACAGCGGACTCAGAAATCATAACAACACATTTCACTTTCAATTCACTGCATGATACAATTCTTAAGCTTGATGAACTCGGACACGTTGTACCTACATTGTACAAGCACCTTGAAGACCTCACGGGCAAGAAGATAAAGGATGTACCGACATCAGACCCCGAGGTAATCAGAATGTGTACCGACTGTGAGGCGCTTGGAGTAACAGCGGATGAGATTTACTGCAAAACAGGAAGTCTTGGAATTCCGGAAATGGGAACAGGCTTTACAATACAGATGCTCCTTGATGCCAAACCGACGAAATTCAGCGACTTTTTACAGATTTCCGGACTTTCGCACGGTACAGACGTATGGCTTGGAAATGCCAAAGACCTTATTGATAATCATGTATGCACAATTTCAGAGGTTATAGGAACCCGTGACTCAATTATGACATATCTGCTTTACAAGGGAGTCGAGCCTAAAATGGCGTTTCAGATTATGGAATGGACACGAAAGGGCAAAGCGCCAAAGCAGTTTACACCGGAGATAATACAGATGCTCCTTGACCACAATGTACCCGACTGGTATGTGGAAAGCTGTCTGAAAATCAAGTATATGTTCCCTAAAGCACACGCCGCCGCATACGTTATAGCGGCAATCAAGCTTGGATGGTTCAAACTTCATATGCCGCTTGAATACTATGCGACATACTTCTCGGTAAGAGGCGAAGACTTTGATGCCGAGCTTGCTGTAAAGGGAAAAATGGCAGTAAGAGCGAGAATTGAGGAGCTTAAGGCTCTCGGAAATGAACGCTCAAAGAAAGAAAGCGACCTTTATGATATACTGCTCATTACAAATGAGATGCTGTCAAGAGGACTTGAATTTCTGCCGATAAATCTGTTTAAGTCACACGCAAAGGACTATCTTGTAGAAGACGGAAAACTGAGAATACCGTTTTCAGCAATGTCGGGCGTAGGAGAAAATGCCGCAATGGGTATATATGAGGCGGCACAGCGAGGCGGATTTATGTCAATTGAAGAATTTCAGCAGGAAAGCGGAGCATCAAAAACAACAATTGATATGTTGAAAACAATAGGTGCATTTGGTGATTTACCCGAATCTACACAGATGTCATTCTTTTAACTTGACTTTTGCTTAGTAGTATGTTATCATATTACTATGTTAACACGCTAAAGTGAAAACGCATCGAACATACATATGTTCTGAATGGAGGATAATATGCGAAATTACGATCTTATTACACCCGAGGGCACAAAGGATTTGCTTTTCGTAGAGTGTACAATCAGAAGAAATATAGAAAAAACGCTTATCGAGATGTTCAAAAGCAGAGGATACAGCGAAATAATCACACCGGGACTTGAATTTTTTGATGTATTCAATCTTAATTCACAGTACTTCCCGCAGGAAAATCTTTACAAGATGACAGACAGCAAGGGCAGACTTCTCGTAATGCGTCCGGATTCAACAATGCCGATAGCAAGAGTAGTTGCAACACGTTTAAGAGATGCTGATTTACCTTTAAAGCTTTGCTATGACCAGACAGTATATCGTACAGAGCCTGCATTAAAGGGCAGAAGTGACGAAATTGTACAGGCAGGTATTGAGCTTATCGGTTCAGATCAGAAAATGGCAGACCTTGAAGTTATTTCAGCAGCAGTTGATTCACTCAAGACATTCGGAATGGAATTTTCTCTTGAAATCGGACATATCGGAGTATTCAAGGCACTTGCAGACAAGCTTGACGCAACAGAAGGTGAAAAGGAAAAGATAAGAAAGCTTATCGAAAACAAGAATTTCCCTGCACTCAATGATTTCCTTGATACATTCGGAAACAACAGCATTACAGGCGCACTCAAAAAACTCCCTGCACTCTTTGGCGGTGAAGAAGTATTTGAAAAGGCAGAAGAACTTATTGCTGATGATACAATCAGCGTTATTCTTGAAGAACTCCGTGATATTTACTGTGAAATCTCAGATATATGCGGCAACAGCGGTTCTATAACAGTAGATCTCGGACTTGTAAACAAGACAGACTACTACACAGGACTTATCATCAAGGGATATTTACAGGGACAAGGCGAAGAAGTTCTCTCAGGCGGACGATATGACAAGCTTATTTCAGAATTCGGATATGATGTACCTGCAATCGGATTTGCAGTAAATGTAAACGGCATTGAAAAGGCAATCATCAAAAACGGAGTATTCCCTGCAGAGCGTGAAATTGACGCAATCGTATACGCAGAACCGGGATTTGAGGCAGCTGCACTCAGATCAGCACAGGTTCTCCGCAAAAAAGGACTTGTAGTTGAAACAGCACTTTTCAATGACCTTGAAAGTGCAAGAGAATATGCTATAAGCAGAAAAATAGCAAAGGTAGTTGTCGTAGACAGCGAAAGCAAGGAGGTAACAGAATGAACAAGCCGATAAGAATAGCACTTACAAAGGGCAGACTTGAAAAGGATACAGTAGGGCTTTTTGAAAAGCTTGGTTTTGACTGTTCAGCAGTTCGTGAAAAAGGCAGAAAGCTGATACTTCCGATTCCGGACGGCAATCTTGAAGTAGTACTTGCAAAGGCAAATGACGTTATCACATATGTTGAACACGGTGTATGTGATATGGGTGTAGTCGGCAAGGACACAATAATGGAAATGAGCGGAAAATTCTATGAGCTTGTAGATCTCGGATTCGGCAGATGCAAATTTGCACTTGCAACTAAAAAAGACTATGATTTCTACAGCGGATACGGAATCAAGACAATCGCAACAAAGTATCCTAATGTATCAAGAAGTTTCTTTGAGAAAAAGGGAATGGATACAGAGATAATCAAGATTGAAGGCTCAGTAGAGCTTGCACCATTGCTTGAACTTGCAGACGGTATCGTTGATATTGTTGAAACAGGTACAACATTAAAGGAAAACGGACTTGAAGTAATTGAAGATGTAGCACCAATCTCAGCAAGACTTATAGCAAATACAGTAAGCCTTAAAATGAGACAGGCAGAAATTGAAAAGCTGATAAAAATGATAGAGGAGAATCTTGACTGATGAAAAAGATATTTGCAAACGGCACAGACGAAGTAGCATTTCTCGAAGACTTAAAAAAGAGAAGCGGCGAAACAAATAAAAAAGTAGAAGCTGTAGTAACAGAGATTATCGAAAATGTAAGAGCAAACGGAGATGAAGCAGTAAAGGGCTATACACTCAAGTTTGACGGCAGCCTTCCGCAGTACTATGAAGTACCGAGAGAAGTAATCAATGATGCACTTACAGATGCAGACCAGGAATTTGTAGATGCACTTTTAAACGCACAGGAAAACATTGCAGATTTCCACAACAGACAGGTAGAGCAGAGCTTTATTGCACCAAAGGAAAACGGAGTTATTCTCGGACAGAGAGTAAGAGGACTTGAAAGAGTAGGTCTTTATGTTCCGGGCGGTACAGCAGCATATCCTTCAAGCGTACTTATGAATGCAATTCCAGCAAAAATCGCAGGTGTTAAGGAAATCATAATGGTAACACCGCCACTTAAGGACGGTACACCGAACAAGGATATTCTCGTAGCAGCAGCAATCTGCGGAGTAGACAGAGTATTCCTTTCAGGCGGTGCACAGGCAATTGCCGCACTCGCATATGGTACAGAAGAAATTCCAAAGTGTGACAAGATAGTAGGACCTGGAAATATTTATGTAGCAACAGCAAAGAAGCTTCTATATGGTGTAGTTGACATTGACATGATAGCAGGACCAAGTGAAATTCTTGTAATTGCCGACGAAACAGCAAATCCAAAGTTTGCAGCAGCAGACCTTATGTCACAGGCAGAGCATGATGTACTTGCATCAGCAATTATGGTAACAACAAGTGAAGAGCTTGCAGACGGAACAATTGCAGAAATCGAACGTCAGAAGGAATATCTTTCAAGAAAAGAAATCATTCAGAAATCACTTGATGATTACGGCGCAATTATTATTGCCGACAGCAGAGAAAAGTGCGTAGAGCTTGCAAATGAAATTGCACCGGAGCACCTTGAAGTACTCATGGAAAATCCGTTTGAGCTTTTAGGAAGTCTTGACAATGCAGGTTCAATATTCCTTGGACACTATGCATCAGAGCCGCTTGGTGACTATTATGCAGGACCGAACCACGTTCTTCCTACAAGCGGAACAGCTAAATTCTTCTCACCACTTGGAGTACACAGCTTTACAAAGCGTACACAGTATTCATACTATACAGAAGATGCACTCAGACAGGCAAAGGATGATATAGTACTTATAGCTGAAAGAGAAGGACTCACAGCACACGCAAATGCAATTAAAGTAAGATTTGAATAAAATATAAGCAATATCATAAGAAAAATGCGGCGAAGCCGCCACTCACCAGAGTCCCCCTTGAAAAGCAGTAAAACAAGCAGAGCGATGTTTTACGGACGTAGCGGTTTTATCTGATGTTACGCATTTACTTATGGTATTGCATAAAAATAGGGCGGCTGCAACACACCGCCCTATAGGTGATTTAAGACAAACCACTTAACAAAAAATTTACTGAACAATAATTGTGTTTTATTGTCATAAAGGAAGGATAAAAATGGGATACAGATTAAATAAAAAGCTTGCAGACCTTGTTCCGTATGATCCGATAAAAGGTACATACAGAATAAGACTTGATGCAAATGAAAGCTGTTTCAATCTTTCAGAGCAGTTAAAGAACAGAATAAATAAGCGCATTTCAGCACTTGATTTCAACAGATATCCGGATTGTCTGTCGAAAGAACCTATAAATGCTTTTTCAGCTCTTTATAATGTACCGACAGAATACATAACAGCAGGCAACGGCTCAGATGAACTTATCAGCATAATTTCAAGCTGTTTCTTTGAATCCGGCGATACAATTGTAACCGTATCAAATGATTTTTCAATGTACGAATTCTATGCACAGCTTTACGAATTAAACGTTGAAACATATCAGAAGGAAAGCGACCTTTCAATAAATGCAGACAAGCTTATAGCATTCTGCAAGGAAAAGAATGTAAGGGGACTTATCTTCTCAAATCCATGCAATCCTACATCACTCGGACTTAACAGGGATGATGTAAGAAAAATCATCACAGCGCTTGACGGATGTCTTGTAATACTTGATGAAGCTTATATGGATTTCTGGAATCAGTCATTACTTGATGAAGTCGGAAAATATGATAATCTCATAATACTCAAAACCTGTTCAAAGGCAATCGGACTTGCCGCAGTAAGATTCGGATTTGCAGTTGCAGACAAAACAATTACAAATGCACTTACAGCCGCAAAGTCACCATACAACAATGACTCAGTAGCACAGGCAATAGTATCAGAAATACTTTCAGAAAAGCAGTATCTTGAAGAATGCCGAAATGTGATAATCGAAAACACAGCAAAGCTTTACAGCGAAATCAAGGCAATAGATGAAAAGTATAACTGTTTTGAAAAGATATACGAGCCTTGCACAAACTTTGTTTATATTAAGACAGATAAATTCAAGGAAATCTATGAATTCATGCTTGAAAATTCAATAGCAGTCAGAAAGTTCAATGGATATCTCAGAATAACAGCAGGTACAGCCGAAGAAAACACAGAGTTTATCGCAGTACTTGATAAGTATTTTCAGTAAGGAGAAAAATATGCGAACAGGTATAATTGAACGCAACACAAGAGAAACACAGATAAAGCTAACAGGAACACTTAACGGCAAGGATAAAGAAGAAATTGCCACAGGCATAGGATTTTTCGACCATATGCTCACAGCACTTTCAGTACACAGCGGAATCAGCATGAGCATAAAGGTAACAGGCGATTTACACGTTGACTGTCACCATACAATAGAAGATACAGGCATAGCACTCGGACAGGCACTCGGACAGGCACTTGGTACAAAATCGGGAATTGTCCGCTACGGCACAGCCTATATTCCTATGGACGAATCACTTGCAATGGCAAGTCTTGACCTAAGCAACAGACCATTCTTGGTATTCAACTGTGACTTTGCAAATCAGAGCTGCGGTGGCTATGACCTTTGCATGACAGAAGAATTTTTCAGAGCATTTGCATTCAACTCAGGAATGACACTTCATATTAATCTCATGTACGGAAGTAATGACCATCATAAAGCAGAGGCAGTATATAAAGCAGTAGCACATGCACTGAAAACTGCTGTAACAATGAATTC
This sequence comes from Ruminococcus sp., assembly GCA_024403965.1. Taxonomy (GTDB): domain Bacteria; phylum Bacillota; class Clostridia; order Oscillospirales; family Ruminococcaceae; genus Ruminococcus. Next base: position 9,695 of record JAKSQU010000010.1, on the reverse strand, counting down.
AGACGGTTCAACACTTTCAACGAAAGGAGTACTCTGATGATAGCAATAATAGACTACGGCGCAGGTAATATTTTCAGCGTAAAGAATGCCCTTGATTATCTCGGGCTTGAAAGCAGACTTGTATCAGACAAAGAGAGCGTAATTTCAGCAGACGCAGTAATTCTTCCGGGAGTAGGAGCATTTCCTGCGGCAATGAAAAAGCTTGAGGCAACAGGACTTGTTGATACAATCAAGGCTGAGGCACAGAAAAAGCCGTTTTTAGGCATATGTCTCGGAATGCAGCTTATCTTTGAAAAGGGCTATGAATTTGAAGAAACAGAAGGACTCGGACTTATCAAGGGTTCAGTAATCAAAATGGAAGAGCCCGATTTAATCATTCCGCACATGGGATGGAATAAGCTTGAAAAGCTGAATGAATGTCCGCTTTTAGAAGGCATAGGCGATAATGACTATGTATACTTTGTTCACTCATACAAGGCTGACTGTGAAGACAGCAGTATAGCCGCATACAGTGAATACGGCGGAAGAGTACCTGCACTTGTGTACAATGGAAAATATGTATACGGCGCACAGTTCCACCCCGAAAAGAGCGGAGAAACAGGACTTAAAATTCTCAGAAATTTCGGTGAGCTTATATAATGGATGAATTCATGTTTCAAGTTTTTATGATTTTACCACTTATAATTCATTTGATAATATAGGGTATTTTAAAGCTGATTTTTTAAAAGAAATTATATTGGACAAGTTTAACTATTACTACTTTTTTGCTTTTAGCACTTGCATTGTATGCTGCTATATCGGATGAATCAGAGCTATTGGCTGGTTTTGCAGGAATAGCGTTTCTGATAGCTTGGAGCCCGACTTATCTGATATTGCTTTTGTTTTGCTTGGTGGTAACTATTAAAAAATAATTTAAAAAAAGTGATGGGTGACTTTTTAAATGAATAATGATTTAATGTATAATTTAAAATTGTTATTTTGCGTAATTATGGTTTTTACTTTTTTTGCCGCACCATGGTTTGTACAGAATACGTTATATTTATTAGGCAGGTTGATATTTAGAAAATCAAAGAGTCACAAAATATATACGGCTTGTTTTTTTCTGAATTGAATAATATTATTCTTTTTATTTCAATATCAGGCTAACGAAAACTTAAAAAATGCGGAAAAACCATTTGATGCATTTGACGACCTTATACTACTTATAATTTGGACACCATCTTTTTTAGCTGTGTTGATTTCTTGTCTTGTAAGAGAGATTTCTTGTCTTGTAAGAGAGCATAAGGCTAAAAAGAGTGAAAAATCAAATGAAGAAATAACAGAAGAAAATAAGGAATTTGAAGAAATTCAAGAATTAAAGGAGGATTAATATGCTTATATTTCCCGCAATAGACATAAAAGACGGAAACTGTGTAAGACTTTTCAAGGGAGATTTCAGCACAGTTGAAAAGGTAGCGTCAGACTATCTTGAAACAGCAAAAGGCTTTGAAAACGCAGGTGCAGAGTGGATTCACATGGTAGACCTTGACGGTGCAAAGGAAGGCAGACCTGTGAATACAAAAATCTATACAGACGTTGCAGAAAAGACAAATTTAAAGGTTGAACTCGGCGGCGGAATCAGAAGTCTTGAAACAATACAGGAATATCTGAATATGGGAATTACAAGAGTAATTCTTGGTTCAGTGGCACTTAAAAATCCTAAGCTTGTATGTGATGCTGTAGAGAAATTCGGCAGTGAAAAAATAGTAGTAGGGATAGATGCAATGAACGAAATGGTAGCTACAGAAGGATGGCTTGAAAGTTCAGATGTAAACTATATCGACCTTGCAGACAAGATGATTGATTCAGGTGTAAAATACTTTATTTTCACAGATATTTCAAAGGACGGAACGCTCTCAGGAGTAAACTGCGAACAGCTTAAAAAACTTGCAGATGCAACAGAAGGCAGAGCAAACATAGTAGCAAGCGGCGGTGTACATACAATGAAAGACATTATCGCCTGCAAGGAAATGGGACTTTACGGAACAATCTGCGGAAAGTCAATTTACAAGGGTACTCTTAATCTTAAAGAGGCAATTGAGTATTCACTTAAATAAAAGGAGCGTGTAAAAAATGCTTGCAAAAAGAATAATACCATGCCTTGACGTAAGAAACGGAAAGGTAGTAAAGGGTGTAAATTTTGAAGGAGTAAAGGACGTAGGTGACCCTGTTGAATGTGCAGAAGAATACAACAGACAGGGCGCAGACGAACTTGTATTCTATGATATAACAGCATCATTTGAAGGCAGAGGAGTATTTCTTGATGTAGTAAGAGATACAGCAAAAAAGGTATTTGTACCACTCACAGTAGGCGGCGGTATAAAGACAGTTGATGATATCAGAGAGGCACTCAGAGCAGGTGCGGACAAGGTATCAGTAAACTCACAGGCTGTAAAAAATCCACAGCTTATCAAGGACGGTGCAGATGTATTCGGCAGTCAGTGTATCTGTGTAGGTATAGACGCAAAGAAAATAGCTGAAAACAAGTGGACAGTATACATTAACGGCGGACGAGTTGATATGGGAATTGACCTTATCGACTGGGTACATACAATTGAAAAGCTCGGTGCAGGAGAAATCTGTCTTAACTCAATTGACGCAGACGGCACAAAGGAAGGCTTTGACATAGCAATGCTCAAGGCTGTATGTGACAACTGTTCAATTCCTGTAATCGCAAGCGGCGGAGCAGGAAAGATAAATGATTTCTACGAAGTATTCGAGAAAACAGGAGCAACAGCCGCACTTGCCGCATCACTGTTTCATTTCAAGGAGCTCACAGTGGGTGAAGTAAAGGATTACTGCAGAAACAAAGGAGTAATAGTAAGATGATAAAAATTGACCTTAATGACCTTGACAAGTTTTTTGAAAAGGGAGAATTAATCCCTGCGATTTGTTATGAAGTCAACACAAAAACAGTGCTTATGCTTGCCTACATGAACAAGGAAAGCCTTAAAAAGACACTTGAAACAGGCTATACATGGTTCTGGAGCCGTTCAAGACAGGAATACTGGAACAAGGGAGCAACAAGCGGACACTTGCAGAAGGTAGTTTCTATCTACGGTGACTGTGACAACGATACACTTTTAGTAAACGTTGAGCAGACAGGCGTGGCATGTCATACAGGTTCATACAGCTGTTTCTTTAACGAGCTGTACAATACAAACGAAGAATAAAGGAGTAAAAGAAAATGACAGTATATGAAGAAATCTTTGAAGTAATCAAGGAAAGAAAAAAGCAGTACGAAAGCGGTACAGCACAGGAAAATTCCTACACATGCTATCTCTTTGACAAGGGTGTGGATAAAATCTGCAAAAAGGTCGGCGAAGAAGCAACAGAAACAGTAATTGCCGCAAAGAACGGTGATAACGACGAGCTTATGAATGAAATTAACGACCTTCTCTATCATATCATGGTACTCTGTGCAAATCAGGGACTTGAATGGTCAGAAGTTGAAAGAGTACTTGACGAGAGAAACGAAAAAATCGGAAATCTCAAGAAATTCCATCAGGTAGACAAGAATTCATAAAAAACAAACCCGAAAGACATCAGAAAGTCTTTCGGGTTTTATTGTTATATTAATACTGGAATCTTTCATAAATCCTATATGCATCAAGGAAATTATAAAGTGCTTTCAGCCAGTCTTCATAGCAGTGAGTCTGTAAATGAATTCCGTCACCCGAATCACAGTCGTATCTGAGATTGAGATATTCGTCACAGAGAACTGAATAAGCATCAAAGTAAAGAACATTGTCATTTCCAAGGCTGTTTACAGACATCTGTAAAGCTGAGTTATATTCTCTGATAGTTGTGTTTGTAGTGAAATAGCTGTCATAAGCAACAGGAGAAATACCTGCAACAACGATAACAGTATTCGGACAGTTAGCAGTAATCTGCTTGATAACGTCAATATACTGTGATGCAAAAATACTTGCAGTATTCATATTGACATCATTCATACCCATTGACATATAAAGGATAGACGGCTGATAATAGCACACAGCATCAACAAGACCGAAACCGCCGCAGAAAGTAAATCCGTTAAGATTCCACATTGAAACTGATTCCTGAGCGAAATTTCTCTCATAAGGGATATAATTGTAAGCATTGAAACCGTATGCGATTGAGTCACCTGCAACAGCAACTAACTGACTATATAAATCGCTGTTAGGTGAAGGACCTGCATTTATGTAAGGTGAAAGATTCATAATTCTTTCCATAGTAGTAGTTACAGGTTCAGTTGTAGTAGTTTCAGTTGTTGTTTCGGTAACAGTTTCAGTAACAGGTTCAGTAACAGGTTCTGTTTCAGTAACTGTTTCTTCGGCTGTTTCAGTTTCGTCTGATTCTTCAGTAGATTCAGCTGTTGTAATTTCAGCATCAGAAGTAACTGAAGTTGTATCTGAAACAGATTTATCAGCCGCAGACGGTACAACATTTCCGTCAGGATTGTCAGCAGATTTCAAAGCCGAAGAACAAACAATAATTATAGATATAATTACAAGCACGAGCATAGAAAATTCAGGAGTTTTCAGTACAGCTTTCAGCTTAGAAATCCCGTCTGATTTATTACTCATTGGTTAAAACACTTCCTTATACAATAATATACATATTCTATCACATTCAGAAGTAAAAGTAAAGCGAAAAGAAATATTTAGGAAAAATGACGAAATAATATTGACATTTTGTCGAAAAGAGATTATACTTAGATATATATTATTATAAATAATCAACAGGAGAAATTACAATGAACAACGTAAAAATAACAGATCTCTATGACCTTACACACACACTTGCAAAGGATTATTTAAGCGGATATACATATCCGTGGGAGGCACTCAAGGGGATAAGTGATTTTATAATTTCACTTGGAAAGACACTGAGTGCAGATGAATATGACAATCCGTCAGAGAATGTATGGGTGCATAAGACAGCAAAGGTATTCCCGACAGCATATCTCGGAGCACCATGCATAATCGGAGCAAATACAGAAGTAAGACACGGAGCATTTGTAAGAGGAAGTGCGCTTGTAGGTGAAAACTGTGTAGTAGGCAACTCAGTTGAGCTTAAAAACGTAATACTTTTCGACAATGTACAGACACCGCACTACAACTATGTAGGAGACAGCATTTTAGGCTACAAGTCACATATGGGTGCAGGTTCAATAACATCAAATGTAAAGTCAGACAAGACAAATGTAGTAATCAAATCATCAGAAGAACAGCTTGAAACAGGCATAAAGAAGATAGGCGCAATGCTTGGTGACTATGTAGAAGTAGGCTGTAACAGCGTACTCAATCCTGGCACAATTATCGGAAGAAACAGCAATATATATCCGACAAGCTGTGTAAGAGGAGTAATTCCGTCAGAAAGCATATGGAAGACAGGCGGAGTAGTGGTTAAGAAGAACTGAATACATCTATCGGCTTGCACGACGAATATAATTTACAATCTTATGCTGTATCCCAAAAGGGTACAGCATTTTTTTGCCCCTGAAAACAAAAAAATAAACGTAATATATTGCAAAACAGTGGTAATATATGATATAATAAAAAAGAATATATCCGCAAAGGAAGTGTCAACATGGAAAATTCAGTATCATTCAGATGTAATATGACAGCGAAGATTAATTTTGCAATGCAGCAGAACTATGTCCCTGTCATAAAAAATATTGTTGTAACTAACAATACAGAAACAGAACTCAGAAATGTTAAACTCAGAATTACAGCTGATCCCGAATTCATAAAGACTTACGAGACATCACCAATGGATTTGCTCCCGTCACAGCCTGTTGAAACATCAGCACTTAATATACTGCTTGTAACAGAATATCTGTTCAGCCTTACAGAAAAAATATCAGGAAGTATAACAATTGAAGCGGTACAGGATGAAAATGTAATAGTTTCAGAAAGCAGACCTATAGAACTTCTTGCATATGACCAGTGGTCAGGCATGAACTTTATGCCAGAAACCATAGCGGCATTTGTTACACCAAATCATCCTAAGGTTCAGGAAGTAATTTCACTTGCAGGAAAATATCTTCAGAAATGGACAGGCGAACCATCCTTCACAGGCTATCAGACAAGAAGTGCCAATATGGTAAAACAGCAGATGGGCGCAGTATATGCGGCTTTACAGGAACTTAATTTAGCATACTGTCCGCCGCCTGCAAGCTATGAAGACGCACAGAGAGTAAGAATGGCAGATACAGTTCTTGAAGAAAAGAAAGGCACTTGTCTTGATTTGTCAGTGCTTTACTGCTCATGTCTTGAATCAATCGGACTCAATCCGCTTTTAGTGCTTGTAAAAGGACACGCAATGGCAGGATGCTGGCTTGAAATGGAAACATTTTCAGACAGTCTTCAGTATGATGTTACAGCAATTACAAAGCGAACAGCACACGGAATAGATGCAATGTCAGTTGTTGAATGCACAGCGTTTGTAGCAGGCAGAGCAACAGATTTTGACAAGTCAGAAAAGCTTGCGGCAGATGCACTTTCAAATGCGGCAGATTTCTGTTTTGCAGTAGATATTATGAGAACACGCTCAGGCGGAATAAGACCTGTACCGTCAAAAGTATCAGAAAACGGCACATTCAAGGCAGTTGACTATGGCGACAGAAAGAAAAACGAGATAACATCAGCACCATCTGAGCTTGATATAATAGGTGAAACTGTTGCAGAAGACAGAGAAGTGACAAAACAGGTAATATGGGAAAGAAAACTCCTTGACCTGAGTTTAAGAAACAGCCTTCTCAATTTCAGAGCGTCAGCAATGAGTGTACAGCTTATGAGTGACAATCTTTCAACTCTTGAAGATGAAATGGCAAGGGATGAAGAATTCAAGATAATGCCTGTTCCCGAAGACATGACACTCACAATGTCAGACAGCAAAATTTATGAAATTGAGAATAATAAAGACCTTATTTCATCAATAGCCGAAGCAGAATTCAAAAGCAACCGTCTGAGAACCTTCCTTAAGGAAACAGACCTTGAAAAGCTGATGAAAAAATTACAGCGACAGGCAAAGGTCAGCATAGAAGAAAACGGAGCAAATACAATTTACCTTGCACTCGGATTTTTAAGATGGTACGAAACCGACAAAAGCGAAAAGCCGAGATATGCACCGCTTGTACTTGTACCTGTTGACATCATCCGCAAGGTACAGGACAAATCCTATACAATAAAGCGCAGAGACGAAGATACACAGGTAAACATTACACTTCTTGAAATGCTCAGACAGTTTTTCGGCATAGACATAAAGGGACTTGATCCTGTGCCTATGGACGAAAGCGGAGTTGATTTAAACCTTATTTTCAGTACAGTAAGACAGGGAATAATGGCAAAGTCACGCTGGGATATCGAAGAATACGCATTTGTAGGACAGTTTTCATTCAACAGATTTATCATGTGGAATGATATCCGCAACCGCTCGGAAGAACTCGCACAAAACAAGGTAGTGGCAAGTCTTATTTCGGGAAAAACAGAGTGGCAGGATGACGATATCTACATCTCACCGCTTGACCTTGATAAAAATGTAAAGCCGTCGGATTTAGCTGTACCGCTGAGTGCAGACTCATCACAGCTTGCGGCAGTATATGCGGCATCGCAAGGAAAGAGCTTTGTTCTTCACGGACCGCCGGGAAGCGGTAAGTCACAGACAATCACAAACATGATAGCAAGTGCGCTTTATCACGGAAAAACAGTACTTTTTGTAGCTGAAAAAATGGCGGCACTTTCAGTAGTTGAAAAGAGACTTGACAAAGTAGGTCTCGGACCATTCTGTCTTGAACTTCATTCAAACAAGGCTCAGAAAAGAGCGGTACTCAAACAGCTTGAAGAAACTCTTAATTTAGGAAAACTCAAACAGCCGTCAGAATATAAGTCACAGGCAGAGAAAATTTCTGAAATGCGCAGTGAACTTAACGGAGTAATGGATGAACTTCACAAAAAGCGTAATTACGGTTATTCTGTATATGATGCGGCGGTCAGATTCGAAAAGGAAAAAGAAAACTGCGGCACACTTGCGTTCACATATAAGCAGATTGACACTATGAGTGAAAACTCATACGCAATGTGGAGAGAAACACTTGAAGCACTTGCGGCGGCAGGCAGAGAATTCGGCGATGTTACGTCAACAGCACTCAGCGTTTGCGAAACAGAAAGCTGTACTCCCGAAACAAGGGGAGCATTTGAGAAAAAACTCAATGAACTGAAAACAGCGCTCAGAAATTCAGATGGTGACAGACAGGCAATGTGCAGTTTCACAGGCATGAGCGGAATGACATATGCACAGTGCAGAGCAGTTGCAGAAATACTTACATCTTCCGATGAAAATGCAGTAATTCTTCCCGACATAATTGACAGTACAAAGTGGAAAAATGACAGTGAAGACGCAGCAAAGGCAATCAGCAAGGGAAAAGAATACAGCGCACTTAAAGAAGAAATACTTTCAGAATTTGAGCCGTCAGTACTTTCATATAACAGTTCAGATGCACTTGTAAGATGGAAAACAGCCGAGAGCAAGTGGGCGCTTTTAGAATACCTTGCAACCAAAAACCTTGTTACAGAGCTTTCAGCACACGCAAAATCGAAGAAAACAGTTACAAAGGAAAATATCAGAAAATACTATGACAAGCTGAATAATCTCACAGCACTCAAAACAGATTTAGATGCTGTGAACAAGTCAGTAACATCAAAATTCGGCAATATGTGGAATGCTGAAAATACTGACTGGTCAAAGCTTGAAAAGGCAGTATCAGATTCTGAAAAGCTTGGAAATATAATTGAAAATGCACCTTTTGACTATTCAGTAAAGCAGAGTATCTGCAAATCAATTGCTGAAAACGGCATATCAAAAACAGGTGCGGATGCACAGGGCGCAAAGAAGAATTTTGATACGCTTGAAAGCATAACAAAGAGTCTTGAAGACGGATTCAAAGTTAAAACAGACAAGCTTCTTGATGGTGAAAACTGGACAGAAACAGCAGTTGAAAAGGCAGATGCATTAATTTCAGAGCTTCCGCAGTTAAAGGAATGGACAGGAATTGTAGGCATATGCAATAAACTCAGAGAATTCGGCATAGACAATGTGGCTGATGCATATCTTTCAGGAAAAATCCCTACAGACAAGCTTGTAAGCACATTTGACGCAGACCTTAACAAATCAATAATCACAGCAGAAATATCAAGAAACAAGGTGCTTTCAGGTTTCAACGGAACACTTTTTGAAGACACAGTAAGACGATTCGGTGAAGTGCTTGACAATTTCACCACACTGACAATGAAAGAGCTTGCGGCAGAGCTTTCAGCAAAAATTCCGACACCGGGAAATTCAGCAGGCAGTTCAGAAATAGGCATTTTGCAGAAAGCAATCAAGAGCAACGGACGCATGATGTCCATAAGAAAGCTGTTTGACAGCATACCGAATCTTCTCAGAAGAATGTGTCCGTGTATGCTTATGAGTCCTATCTCAGTAGCACAGTACATTGACCCGTCTTATCCTAAATTTGACCTTGTAATCTTTGATGAGGCATCTCAGCTTCCGACCTGTGAGGCGGTAGGCGCAATTGCAAGAGGAGAAAACGTAATTGTAGTAGGTGACCCGAAACAGCTTCCGCCGACAAGCTTTTTCTCATCAAATCAGACAGACGAGGAAAATTA
>JAKSQU010000001.1 GCA_024403965.1 Ruminococcus sp. | reverse complement strand
TCCCTGGCAAGACTCTTATCGGTTCAGACAGCCACACTCCAACAGGCGGCGGTATCGGTATGATTGCTATCGGTGCCGGTGGTCTTGACGTAGCTGTAGCTATGGGCGGCGGTGCTTACTATATCACTTGTCCGAAGGTTGTAAAGGTTGAACTCACAGGCAAACTTCAGCCATGGGTTGCTGCTAAGGATGTTATTCTTGAAGTTCTTAAGAGATTATCTGTTAAGGGCGGTGTAGGAAAGGTTATCGAATATGTTGGTGAAGGTGTAAAAACACTTTCAGTTCCGGAAAGAGCAACTATTACAAATATGGGTGCAGAACTCGGTGCAACAACAACAATCTTCCAATCAGATGAAATCACAAAGCAGTTCCTTAAAGCACAGTGCCGTGAAGAAGTTTGGACTCCGCTTGCTGCTGATGAAGATGCTGTATATGATGAAGAGCTTACAATTGATTTAAGTACACTTGTTCCGCTTGCAGCTTGTCCTCATTCTCCTGATAACGTAAAGAGCGTTGAAGAAATCGGAAGACTTAAGGTTGACCAGGTTTGTATCGGTTCATGTACAAACTCATCACTTCTTGATATGCTCAAGGTTGCTCATATCTTAAAGGGAAAGACAGTTAATCCTGATGTTTCACTTTCAATTGCACCTGGTTCAAAGCAGGTTCTTAATATGCTTGCTCAAAATGGTGCATTATCAGATCTTATCGATGCTGGTGCAAGAATTCTTGAAAGTGCTTGCGGACCATGTATCGGTATGGGTCAGTCACCTAACTCAAAGGGCATCTCACTCCGTACATTCAACAGAAACTTTGAAGGACGTTCTGGTACTAAGGACGGACAGATTTACCTTGTTTCACCTGAAATGGCTGCTGTTTCAGCACTCACAGGCTATCTCACAGATCCAAGAGAACTTGGTGAAATGCCTGAATTCAAGCTTCCTGAAGAATTCACAATCAATGATAACATGGTTGTTGCTCCATCAACAGTTGAAGAGATGGACAGCATTGAAATTCTCAGAGGACCAAACATCAAGCCGTATCCTGAGACATCTCCGCTCCTTGAGACAATTGATGCTCCGGTATCACTCAAGGTTGGCGACAATATAACAACTGACCACATTATGCCTGCTGGTGCTAAGATTCTTCCGCTTCGTTCAAATATTCCTAAGATTTCACAGCATTGCTTTGCAGTATGTGATGAAAGCTTCCCTGAAAGAGCTAAGTCACTCGGAAAGAGCATTATCGTCGGTGGTTCTAACTACGGACAGGGTTCTTCAAGAGAACATGCTGCGCTTGCTCCTCTTTATCTTGGTGTAAAGGCAGTACTTGTTAAGTCATTCGCTCGTATTCATCGTGCAAACCTTATCAACGCAGGTATTCTTCCGCTTACATTTGTAAACGAAGCTGATTACGATAAGATTAATCAGGGTGATGAGCTTGTACTTGCAGATGTAAGAAAGGCTGTTGAAGACGGAAAGACAGAACTTACTGTTGTCGACAAGACAAATGGCGCTGAAATTCCTGTACTTTGCGAACTCTCAGGACGTACAAAGGATATTATGCTTGCCGGCGGTCTTCTTGACTACACAAGAGAATCAATGAAGTAATAACTATCACAAATGTACTTCAAAGACATTTTTAGTGATATATTAAGTGATATAAATGAGAAAAAAACTGATTTTTTAAGAGAAAGTATTATTCCAAGCTCAAGCAGAGCACTTTCAAGTGCTCTGCTAAAGACCTTTGCTCCTTATCTTATTGGTATGTTTGCAGGTATATTAACTGTACCGTTTGCAGGTATCGACAGCATGATTTTTACCGGTTTTATTTTCTCATTTGTTTTGGGATTTATTTATAATCTGTTAAAATTTAAAATTGATATTCTTTATTCTGCTATAAGAAGTCTTTTACAGACAATTATGGTAGGTATATGGTTTATTTTATGTTATTTTATTGTCAAAGAAAAGAAGAAATCATAATTGAATTATTAATCAGATTATTCCGCAAAATATTCTTAAATACAAAAAGCTGATATATTATGTTAGGATTAATAGAACTCTTTATTTTTTTCATATTTCTTATGCTTGTATTCTGGGGAATTAATATGTACAGACATATTAAAAGTGGCAGCTGGTCATTTTTCCAGAAAATTGTAGATATAACAGGACTTATTCTTTTTACTGTTATAATATTTATACTTATCAAACCAATAATGTAAAAAAGGTGATTATAATGACATCAGTAAATACATTAGTTATAGCATTAATTGTACTTGGCATAACAATGTTAGGATTAAAGCTGCTTTTTCCGAATAAATCAATGAACTGGTATATGAACAGAGCAAAAATCGTTATTTCTATCGGCTTTTTAATACTCATTATTTATGAACTTTTAAAAATGAAGGCATAAATTATCATTATTTGCAAGGGAGAGATTAGAATGTCTAAAATTATTATGAAAACTCCGCTCGTTGAAATGGACGGCGACGAAATGACAAGAGTACTCTGGCAGTGGATTAAGGAAATTCTTCTTGAACCATATGTAGAGCTTAATACAGAATATTATGACCTTGGACTCGACTACAGAGAGAAAACTAAGGATCAGGTTACAATTGATTCAGCAGAAGCAACTAAGAAGTATGGTGTAGCTGTAAAATGTGCTACAATTACTCCTAATGCTGCGAGAATGCCTGAATACAATCTCACACAGATGTGGAAATCTCCAAATGGTACAATCAGAGCTGCTCTCGATGGTACAGTTTTCAGAACTCCAATCATTGTTAAGGGTATTGAACCATATATTCCTACATGGACAAAGCCAATCACAATTGCACGTCATGCATATGGTGATGTTTATAAGAACACAGAAATGCGTATAAATAAGGGAAGTAAAGCTGAACTTGTTGTAACTGATGAAAACGGCAATGAAACAAGAGAACTTATCCACGATTTCGCAAAGAGTGATGGTGTAATTCAGGGACTTCATAACCTTGATAATTCTATTGCAGGTTTTGCAAGAGCTTGTCTTAATTATGGTCTTGATTTAAAGCAGGACGTATGGTTTGCATCTAAGGATACAATCTCAAAGAAGTATGACCACAGATTCAAGGATATATTTGCTGAAATCTACGAAAATGAATACAAGGAAAAGTATGAAGCAGCAGGTATCGAATATTTCTATACTCTCATTGATGACGCTGTAGCAAGAGTAATCCGCTCAAACGGCGGTTACATCTGGGCATGTAAAAACTATGACGGTGACGTAATGTCAGATATGGTTTCAACAGCATACGGCAGCCTTGCAATGATGACATCTGTTCTCGTTTCACCTGATGGTCTTTATGAATATGAAGCTGCACATGGTACAGTTCAGCGTCATTACTACAAGTATCTCAAGGGCGAAGAAACATCAACAAACTCTGTAGCAACAATTTTTGCATGGAGCGGCGCTCTCCGTAAGAGAGGTGAACTTGACAATACACCTGAACTCTGTGAATTTGCTGACAAGCTTGAAAAGGCTACAATTCAGACAATTGAAGAAGGTGTAATGACAGGTGACCTTTATCTTATTTCAAAGCTTGAAAATAAGAAGAAGGTTGATTCCAAGACATTCCTTGATGAAATCAAGGTAAGACTCGACAAATTAATGTAATTATCAATCAATTGAGGGAAGGTCAGAAATACCTATGGCTAAAGACTCTATATCAAACTCAGTAATAAGAAGACTTCCAAGATATTATCGTTTTCTTGGCGAACTTGAAAATAACGGATATGTACGTATTTCATCAAGAGAGCTTTCTGAAAGAATGGGACTTACTGCATCTCAGATCAGACAGGATTTTAACTGTTTCGGTGAATTCGGACAACAGGGTTACGGATATAATGTAAGTGATTTACGATCTGAAATAGGGAAGATACTTGGGCTTGATGTTCAGACACCTATGATTCTTCTTGGTGCAGGAAATCTTGGTACAGCAATCGCATCACATATTGAATTTGAAAACAAAGGATTTGATCTCATTGGAGTATTTGATAAAAATCCTGAAATCATAGGAAAAGAAGTAGGTTCACTGAAAGTAAAAAATCTGACTGAACTTGAAGATTTCTGTAAAGAGAATAAACCTGTTGCAGCTATTCTTTGTATACCAATGGGTGCAGCAGAAAAAATGGTTGATTTGCTTATAAAAAACGGAATTAAGGCATTTTGGAATTATACTCACTATGATATAAAAGAAAATCACAATGATATTGTTGTTGAAAACGTACATCTTGGTGACAGCCTTACAACTTTATCATACAGACTTAATTCACTTGATTCTGAATAAAACAAATATTATGCCGCAGTTATCTGCGGCATATATCTGTCAAAAGAATGTGAATGTTTTATCAATCTTATGTTAGTGTTATGTGCTATTTGGAATTTTGAGATTCCAGATTAATATGACTATTTAAGAGTTTTAGATATATTCAAGCAGAATACATGTTATATCAAATACAACATATATTCTATTCTGCTGCAAATCAAGTTCTTATAATATACATTATTCACCAAATTATAGGAGTTTGTACAGATACGCTTGACATTTTGACAGTTTTTTATATCTTTTTTTGTTGAAATCACCACATATATTTCTTGAAATAACAAAAGGTAAATTTATTTATACAGATTATCAGAAAAATCTTTGTTAATATTATATCACAAGAGAATATCTGTATTCTTATTGTGAATTTGAATTTATCTCAATAATAATGTATACTTATTATGTAAGGTGTGCTCTTTTATAAGAGGTTACTCTTTTGAAATGTTTTGCATTTCAATAATTCTCTGACAAAATCAGTAGAAATTTCAAAAAATGAATTGGAGAGGATTTTTTATGGATTACCGTATTGAACACGATTCTATGGGTGAAGTCAAAGTTCCTGCAGACAAGTACTGGGGGGCTCAGACAGAACGCAGCCATGAGAATTTCCCTATTGGTGTTGGTATTGAAACAATGCCAAGAGAGATTACTTATGCTTTTGGTATTCTCAAAAAAGCTGCTGCTATGGTAAACAACGAATTAAAGCCAGAAAAGATGACAGCTGAAAAGCTTAGTGCTATTTCACAGGCTTGTGATGAGGTTATCAGCGGACAGCTCAATGAACATTTCCCGCTTGTTGTATGGCAGACAGGAAGCGGTACACAGTCAAGCATGAATGCTAATGAGGGTAGCGCAGACAGAGGAAATGAAATTGCTAATGCAAAGATTCTTCATCCAAACGATGACATCAATATGAGTCAGTCCTCAAATGATACATTCCCGACAGCTATGCATATTGCTGCTGTAATAGCTCTTGAGGATAAGGTTATTCCTGCAATTGATACACTCGTTAAGACTTTTGTAAGACTTGAAGAAGAAAACGAAGGTATTGTAAAAAGCGGACGTACTCACTTACAGGATGCTACACCTATCAAATTCTCACAGGAAATCAGCGGTTGGAGAAGTTCACTTGAAAAGGACAAGAAGCTTATTCAGATTGCCTGCGATGAACTTAAAGAACTTGCTCTTGGCGGTACTGCGGTTGGTACAGGTCTTAATGCGCCTAAGGGATTTGATGTTAAGGTTGCTGAAGCTGTTTCAAAGCTTACAGGCAAAAACTTTATCACATCACCAAACAAGTTCCATTCTCTTACATCTAAAGACGAAATCGCATTTGCACATGGTGCATTAAAGGCACTTGCTGCTGATATGATGAAGATTGCTAACGACGTAAGATGGCTTGCATCAGGTCCGAGAGACGGTCTTGGTGAAATTACAATTCCTGAAAATGAACCTGGTTCATCTATTATGCCTGGTAAGGTTAATCCTACACAGTGCGAACAGGTAACAATGGTAGCTGTTCAGGTAATGGGTAATGACGTAGCTGTAGGTATGGCTGCATCACAGGGAAACTTTGAACTCAATGTTTTCATGCCTGTTGCTGCATATAATTTCCTTCAGTCTGCAAGACTTCTTGCTGAGTCAATTACTTCATTCAACAATAACTGTGCTGTAGGCATCAAGGCTAACAAGGATGTTATGCACCACAATCTCCACAATTCTCTTATGCTCGTAACAGCACTCAATCCATACATCGGATATGAGAATGCTGCTAAAACTGCCAAGAAAGCATATAAAGAAAATCTTTCACTTAAGGAAGCTTGTACAGAACTCGGATTCCTTAGTGCAGATGAATTTGACAAGGTTTTCCATCCAGAAGAAATGGTATAATAACGAAAGGAGTAATAATATGGAAACTTTCACATATTACCCCGGATGTACACTCAGAACAAAAGCCAAAGACCTTGACCAGTATGCAAGAGTTTCTGCAGAGGCACTTGGTATAGCACTTGAAGAGCCTGCTGACTGGCAGTGCTGCGGTGGTGCTTACACAACTGCTAAAGACGAAATTGCTACAAAGCTTTCAGCTGTAAGAACTCTTAATGCTGCAAAAGAAAACGGCAATGCACTTGTTACAGTATGTTCTGCTTGTCACAATGTAATCAAGCAGACAAATTATGACATTGCAAATGATGAGAACATGGCATCCAAAGTAAACAATTATCTCCAGCTTGATGAGGCTTATAACGGTGAGACTACTGTTTATCATTATCTTGAACTTCTTCGTGATGTTGTTGGTTTTGATAATCTTGCAAAGAAAGTAGTTAATCCTTTAAAGGGCAAGAAAATTGCAGCATATTACGGCTGTCTTCTTCTTCGTCCAAGCAAGGCTCTTCAGATGGATGACCCTGAGAATCCTTCAATCATGGAAGATTTCATCAAGGCTATCGGCGGAACTCCGGTGATTTACGCTCAGAGAAATGAATGCTGCGGCGGTTATATCACACTTGAAGACAAATCTCAGGCAGCAAAAAGAAGTAATGCTGTAATGGATTCTGCTCAGTCAAATGGTGCTGATATGATTATCACAGCTTGTCCGCTTTGTCTTTACAATCTCAAGAAAAATTCAGATTCAGATATGCCTGTATATTATTTTACTGAGATTCTCGCTGAGGCTCTCGGATTAAAGGAGGGTACTAATGAATAATAATCTTCAGGAACAGATTATCCGTTCAGGTGATTTAAATGTTCTGAAATGTATGCGCTGCGGAAAATGTTCTGCAACCTGTCCTTCCTATGACGAGATGGAATACCATCCGCATCAGTTTGTATACATGGTTGAGAAAGGCAATATCCAGCCACTTCTTAATTCAGAATCACTTTATAAGTGTCTTACATGCTTTGCCTGTGTAGAAAGATGCCCGAGAGGCGTTGAACCTGCTAAGGTTGTTGAGGCTGTTCGTCTTGCTGCTGTACGCAAACAGGACGGAAATCATCTCACAGCAGATAAGATACCGGCAATGCTTGACGAAGACCTTCCACAGCAGGCTATCGTTACAGCATTAAGAAAATATGCTAAGTAAGGAGGAGATAATACTATGCAGAGAATAGGAGTATTTGTCTGTCATTGCGGAACAAACATTGCCGCAACAGTAGACGTAAAGGCAGTTGCTGAGGCTCTTGGTCACGAAGCAGGAGTTGTTATCTCTCAGGACTACCAGTATATGTGTTCAGAATCCGGACAGAATCTTGTAAAGGATGCAATCAAGGAACACAATCTTTCAGGTGTTGTAATCTGTTCTTGTTCACCAAGAATGCATGAAAACACTTTCCGTAAGGCTGCTGCTGCTGCAGGTCTTAATCCATACATGGTTGAAATCGCAAATATCCGTGAACAGTGTTCATGGATTCACAAGGACATTGCAACAGCTACTGAAAAGGCTGTTATCCTTGGCAGAGCAGCAATTGCTAAGGTTCATCTTAATGCACCGCTTACAGCAGGTGAGAGCCCTGTTGTAAAGAGAGCACTCGTAATCGGCGGCGGTATTGCAGGTATTCAGACAGCTCTTGATATTGCTGAGGCCGGTTTCGATGTTGATATCGTAGAGAAAAGTCCTACAATCGGCGGTAAAATGGCTCAGATTGATAAAACTTTCCCTACACTTGACTGTGCTGCTTGTATTCTCACACCTAAAATGGTTGAGGCATCACAGAATGAAAAAATTCACATTCATTCATACAGTGAAGTAAGCGATGTCAAGGGATTCGTTGGTAATTTCAGTGTTACTATAAAGAAAAAGGCTCGTTTTGTTGATGAATTAAAGTGCACAGGCTGTGGTCTTTGTACAGAAAAATGCCCGATGAAAAAAGTTCCTAATGACTTTAATCTCGGTCTTGACAATAAAACAGCTATTTATATTCCATTTGCACAGGCTGTTCCTAAGGTTGCTACAATTGACCCTGAGTACTGTATCATGAAGAAAACAGGAAAGTGCGGACTTTGTTCAAAGGTTTGCTCAGCAGGGGCTATTGACTACAATCAGGAAGACAAGTTCGTTGAAGAAAAGTATGGTGCAATAGTTGTTGCAACAGGTTTCAATCCTATCAAGCTTGATAAGTATGACGAATTCGCATATAATCAGTGTGCTGACGTTGTTACATCACTCGAACTTGAAAGACTTATGAATGCAGCCGGTCCTAATGGCGGTACACTTCTCAGACCTTCTGACAAGACACATCCGCACAAGATTGTTTTCGTTCAGTGTGTAGGTTCAAGATGTGATGACAGCAAGGGTAAGCCTTACTGTTCAAAAATCTGCTGTATGTACACAGCTAAACATGCTATGCTTATCCGTGAAAAATATCCTGACACTGAGGTTTATGTATTCTACATAGATGTACGTACACCTGGTAAGAATTTCGATGAATTCTATCGCCGTGCTGTTGAACAGTATAATGTACATTATATCAAGGGCATGGTAGGTAAGGTTACACCTAAGGCTGATGGTAAAATTGATGTTCAGGCATCTGACTTACTTTCAAATGAACAGCTTCATATTGATGCAGATATGGTTGTTCTTGCGGCTGCAATTGAACCTGACAAAACTGCAAGACCACTTGCAACAATGCTCACAACACAGATGGATACAAACGATTTCTTCACTGAGGCTCATCCAAAGCTCAGACCTGTTGAGAGTGCTACAGCAGGTATATTCCTTTCAGGTGCTTGTCAGGGACCTAAGGATATTCCTGAAACAGTTGCTCAGGCAAGTGCTGCTGCAGCTAAGGCTATCGGTCTTCTCTGCAAGAACAGCATAACATGTAACCCATGTGTTGCTCATGCGGATGAACTTATGTGTAACGGCTGTTCATCATGTGAAAAGGTATGCCCATACGGTGCTATCACATATCAGGATAAGGAATTCAGAATGCCTAACAGAACTATTGCAGTACGCAGAGTTGCAAGCGTTAATCCTGCTGTTTGTCAGGGATGCGGTGCTTGTACAGTTGCTTGTCCGTCAGGTGCTATGGATCTTAACGGCTTCTCCAACAAACAGATTATGGCGGAGGTAGACGCAATATGCAAGTAAACGAAAATAAAGATTTTGAACCTGTAATTGTTGCATTCTGCTGCAACTGGTGTTCATATGCGGGTGCTGATCTGTCAGGAACAAACAGACTTAATTACCCGACAAATGTAAAGATTATCAGAGTTCCATGTTCATGCAGAGTAAACCCGATGTTCATTCTCAGAGCCTTCCAGAGAGGTGCTGACGGTGTTATCATGTGCGGCTGTCATCCTGGTGACTGTCACTATACATCAGGCAACTACTTTGCAAGAAGACGTATGACACTTTTATTCAGCATGCTTGATTATCTTGGAATTGAGCGTAACCGTACAAGAGTTGAATGGGTATCAGCTGCTGAAGGTGCTAAATTCGCTGAAACAATGGAATCATTTACTGCTGATATAAAGAAACTCGGACCTAACCGCAGACTGGAGGATTTACGATGCAGGAAGCAATAATTAAAAGAGCAAAAGAACTCCTTGCTGATGGCAGTGTAAATCGTGTTATCGGCTGGAAAAAAGGTGAGTTCGTTTATGATATTACTCCTGCTGTATTTGAGACAGCAGAGGAGATAGATGCTGATTTCGTTTATAACGAATTAACATCAGCAAATGTATCAAAATATCTTGTTAAGGAAACAAAAAAGGATGGAAAAGTACTTGTTTTCCTTAAACCATGTGATACATACAGCTTTAATCAGCTTACTAAGGAACACAGAATCAATCGTGAAAACGTTTATGTTATCGGAATTCCTGGCGGTCCAAAGCTTGATGTAGAAAAAATCAAGGCAAAGGGAATCACAGGTATTCTTAACATTACTAATGACAACGGCACATTAAAAATTGAAACACTTTATGGTGAAGAAACAATGCCTTTTGCAGATGCAGTAAGTACTAAGTGTGAAAACTGCAAGAGCAAAAAACACGTTGTATTTGATGAACTTATCGGCGAAGATGGCGATATAACTGATACAAATCGTTTTGAAATGGTTGAAAAGCTTGAAAATATGACTTCACAGGAGCGTTTCGATTTCTGGAGAGATCAGCTTTCAAAGTGTATCCGCTGCAATGCATGCAGAAATATCTGCCCTGCTTGTACATGTGAAAAGTGTGTATTCGACAATCCTGATTTAGGCACAGACAACAAGGCGGCAGCTGACAGCTTTGAAGAGAATATGTTCCACATTATCAGAGCATTCCATGTTGCCGGCAGATGTACTGACTGCGGTGAATGTTCAAGAGTTTGTCCGCAGAATATTCCTCTCCACCTTTTAAACAGAAAATTCATCAAGGATATCAACTCACTCTATGGTGAATATCAGGCTGGTGAAGATACAACATCAAGAGCACCTCTTACAGACTACACATTTGATGACTGTGAAGCATCAATTGTACACGAAAGGGGAGCAGAGTAATGCTTAAAATATCAAAAGACAGAATTACTGAAATTTTCAATACTGTTGCTGAAAGCAAGTCACTCTATCTTCCTGTGAACAGAGAAGATGGTCAGGCAGAATTCAAAAAATATGAAAACGGAATGGTTCTCAGTGAAAATCTCAATACATTAAGAAGTGCTAAGGATTTCTTCTTCCCACAGACAGAAAATCTTGTTGACTTCAAAATGGAAGGCAAAAACATTGAAGTTATTGATGTTCGTGAAGAATGCGAAGATTTTGTAATTTTCGGTGTTCGTGCATGTGATGCAAGAAGTTTCACTATTCTTGACAAGGTTTTCCTTGCTGATCCTGTTGACAGCTATTATAAGAATCGCCGTGACCATGGTACAATAGTTACAATGGCTTGTACACGACCATCAGAAACTTGTTTCTGCGGTTCATTCGGAATTGATGCAACAGAACCTGAGGGAGATGCTGTTTGCTATACTGACGGCAGCAGCTATTTCTTCAAAGCTAACACAGAAAAGGGCGAAGCTTTCATCAATTCAGTTTCTTCACTTCTTGAAGACGGTGATACAGCAGAACTTGAAAAGGTTCAGGCTAAGACAAAGGAAATTCTTGCTAAGCTTCCGCTTTCAAATCTCTCAACAGATTCATTCGGAGGCGAAAAGCTCAATGAACTCTTCAAATCAGAAAAGTGGGCTGAACTTTCTGAGGCATGCTTAGGCTGTGGTACTTGTACATTTGTTTGTCCGACATGTCAGTGCTATGATATCAAGGACTTCAATACAGGAAATGGTATTAAGCGTTTCCGCTGCTGGGATTCATGTATGTATTCTGATTTTACAAAGATGGCTCACGGCAACCCGAGACTTTCACAGGTTGAGCGCTTCCGTCAGCGTTTCATGCACAAGCTTGTTTATTTCCCTGCAAACAATAATGGTGAATTCGGTTGTGTAGGCTGCGGAAGATGTCTTTCAAGATGTCCTGTTTCCATGAACATTGTTAAAGTTATGAAAGCATTGGAGGAAAAGTAATGAATAACGATACATTGATACCATATATCGGAGTAGTTACTGATATCAGACAGGATACTCCAGATGTAAAAACTTTCAGAGTAGTTTCACCCGAGGGTCAGAAGGTTTTCGAGCATATGCCTGGTCAGTGCGCAATGCTTTCAATCCCTGGTGTAGGTGAGGCTATGTTCTCAATCACATCTTCACCAACAAACAAGGAATTCATGGAATTCAGCATTAAGAAGTGTGGTTGTCTTACAAACTGGCTCCACGCAATGGATGTTGGTCAGCAGATTACTATCAGAGGACCTTACGGAAATTATTTTCCAGTTGAAACTGAACTCAAGGGAAAAGATCTTCTCTTTATCGCAGGCGGTATCGGTCTTGCACCGCTCCGTTCTGTAATCAATTATGTTCGTGACAACAGAGCAAACTACGGAAATGTTCAGATTGTTTATGGTTCACGTTCTAAGGATGATCTTGTTGATTATCAGGAAATTATTGACGAGTGGCTCAAGGATGACGGTATCGAAGTTAATCTTACTATCGATAACGCTCAGGAAGGTTGGGATGGTCATGTAGGTTTTGTTCCTACATATGTAAAGGAACTTGCACCATCTACAAGCAAAACTGTTCTTGTCTGCGGTCCTCCGATTATGATTAAATTTACTCTTGAAGGTCTTAAGGAACTTGGATTCAAGGAAACTCAGGTATATACCACTATGGAACTTCGCATGAAGTGTGGTGTCGGAAAATGCGGACGCTGCAACATCGGCAACAAGTATGTATGTAAGGACGGTCCTGTTTTCCGTTACGATGAGCTTGGCGAACTTCCTGATGAATATTGATGATAAGGAGTTAATAACATGGAAAATATGTTAAATATATACCTGTTCGGCAAAAAGTATCAGGTGCCGTCAGGACTCACAATTATGACTGCTATGGAATATGCAGGATATGAACTCGTTAGAGGATGCGGATGCCGTAATGGTTTCTGCGGTGCATGTGCTACAATTTACAGAATCAAGGGTGAATCACAGCTTCACGGCTGTCTCGCTTGTCAGACAGAAATCGAAGAAGGTATGTACGTTGCTACACTTCCTTTCTTCCCACTTGAAAAAAGAGTTTATGAAATTAATGAAATCAAGCCTGATATGCAGGTTATGATGCAGCTTTATCCTGAAATTTACAGCTGTATCGGATGCAACGCTTGTACAAAAGCATGTACACAGGAACTCAATGTTATGCAGTACATTGCATATGCTCAGAGAGGCGAATATGAAAAGTGTGCTGAAGAATCATTTGACTGCGTAATGTGCGGCGTTTGTTCTTCACGTTGCCCTGCCGGTATTTCACATCCACAGGTTGCTATGCTTGCAAGACGTCTTAATGGTAAATATATTGCTCCTGAATGTGAGCATCTTGCAGATCGTGTAAACGAAATCAACGAAGGTATATATGATGAGAAAATGGCTGAACTCATGTCAAAGGCTGTTGACAGCGTTCAGGAACTCAAGGATATGTACAATCACAGAGATATCGAAAAGTAAGGAGGAGCAAAAATGTATAAAATTGATAAACTCAATGAACTTGCAAAAGTAGTTGCTGAAAAGAGAGCAGCAAACGCTGATCTTGAACCTACAAGAATGACAGCAGAAGAAAAGGATGCTCTCCTTGCAGAATTCCATCCTGACTATAAAGATGGTGAATTCACAGTTCTCTCAGCAGGTGTTAATAAGGGTGACAAAGTTCCTACACAGCTTGCAGAGCTTTTACAGGGTTCAAGCAGAATTTCTGCATCAGATGTTGACCTTTCTGCTCCTGATTTTGATACAGACGTTCTTATTATCGGCGGCGGCGGTGCAGGTGCATCTGCTGCAATTGAAGCTGATGAAGCTGGCGTTAAGGCTATGATTGTTACTAAGCTCCGTATCGGTGATGCAAATACAATGATGGCTGAAGGTGGTATTCAGGCTGCTGATAAGCCAAATGATTCACCTGCAATTCACTTTATCGATGCTTTTGGCGGCGGTCACTTTGCTGCTAAGCCTGAACTCGTAAATAAGCTTGTTACTAAGGCTCCTGAGGCTATTCAGTGGCTTAATAAGCTCGGCGTTGAATTCGATAAGGAAGAAGACGGCACAATGGTTACAACACACGGCGGTGGTACATCACGTAAGCGTATGCACGCTGCTAAGGACTACTCTGGTGCTGAAATCATGAGAACTCTTCGTGATGAAGTTATTAATCGTGGTATTCCTGTAATCGATTTTACAGCTGCTGTTGAAATCATTCTTGACGAAAACGGCAAGGCTGCAGGTGCTGTTCTTATGAACATGGAAACTAAGGAATTACTTGTAGCAAGAGCAAAGACAGTTATTATCGCAACAGGCGGTGCTGGTCGTCTTCACTATCAGGGATTCCCGACATCTAACCACTATGGTGCTACTGCTGACGGTCTCGTACTCGGTTACAGAGTAGGTGCAAGTCTTCTTTATGCTGATACTCTTCAGTATCATCCAACAGGAACAGGCTATCCTGAACAGATTTTCGGTGCACTCGTAACTGAAAAGGTTCGTTCACTTGGTGCTAAGCTCGTTAATATCAATGGTGATGTATTCATGCATCCGCTTGAGACAAGAGACGTAACTGCTGCATCAATCATTCGTGAATGTACAGCTCGTGACAAGGGTATTGAAACAAATCTTGGTAAGGCTGTATGGCTTGATACTCCAATGATTGAATACAAGCACGGTGAAGGTACAATCGAAAAAAGAATTCCTGCTATGCTCAGAATGTTCGGCAAGTATGGTATTGATATCCGTAAGGAACCAATCCTTGTATATCCTACACTTCACTACCAGAACGGTGGTCTTAACATCAATGTTGACTGTTCAACAGATGTTGAGAATCTCTATGCAGCTGGTGAAGTTGCCGGTGGTATCCACGGCAGAAACAGACTTATGGGTAACTCATTACTTGACGTTATCGTATTCGGCAGAAATGCAGGTATGTGTGCAGCTGAAAAGGCTAAGGGTGTTAACACACCTGATAAGCTTACTCTTAACCATATTGAAAAGTTCAATACTGAACTTGAATCAGCTGGTGTAAAGAATGAAACAGCTTCACCAATGCTTCTTCCACACTACGCAAGAAAGAAGTAATAATTTCATATAAATAAAAAGTGTGTGCAGAAATGCACACACTTTATAGCGTAAAATGCTGAATAATTCAGCGAAAAATTAAATAAGAAAGAATAGTGATTAATAATGGAGTTTTTTAATGGGATATTTTCCATTCATGGTGTTTCATTTCTTCTCGTTTCTGTATTGACTATTGCTGCTCTTGGATATCTTCTCGGCAGAATAACAATCAAGGGAGTTTCACTTGGCACAGCAGGTGTTTTCATTACTGCTCTTCTTTACGGCTGTCTTTTCTACGACAAGCTTTCAGAAGAAATTAATGCAAGCTTTGTAACAAATTCACTCAAAATCATTGATAATCTTGGACTTATTCTCTTTGTTACAGCAGTCGGCTTTATTGCCGGTCCGAATTTCTTTGGTAATTTCAAAAAGAATTTCAAATCTTATGTACTTCTTGCAATTATTATTATTTTAAGCGGTGGTCTTGCTTGTGCAGGATGTATTTTAATCGGCAGAAACTTTACATCACTTCCAAATGATGAATTTACAGCAATGCTCACAGGTATTCTTTCAGGTTCACTCACAAGTACTCCTGGTTTCTCAGCTGCAAAAGATGCTGTAGTTACTGAAGAACTTCAGAGCGTTGTATCTGTAGGATATGCAATTGCTTATATTTTTGGTGTAATCGGTGTTGTACTCTTTGTTCAGCTTATTCCTAAGTTTACAAAGGCTGATATGAAGAAGGAAAGAGAACTTCTTGCAGGCGGAGATTCAAAGAAAAAGGCATCTTCAAATGAAAAGCTTATCGAAATGGACGATTTCGGCATTATGCCTTTCGCACTTGCCGCAGTTCTTGGTATTGCAGTAGGTGCATTCAAGTTTGGCAATTTCTCGCTTTCAACAACAGGCGGATGTCTTCTTGTTTCACTTATTTTCGGACATTTCGGACGTATCGGCAAAATCTCTATTACTCCTAAGGATTCAACTCTTAAGGTTTTCAGAGAACTTGGTCTTATGTTCTTCTTAATTGGTGCCGGTGTATCAGGCGGTGCTAAGTTTGTAACATATTTTGAAGCTGTATATTTCCTTTATGGAATTATCATGACAGTTGTTCCAATGCTTGCAGGTTATCTCTTTGCAAAATATGTACTTAAGCTTAGTCTTCTTAATAATCTCGGTTCAATTACAGGCGGTATGACATCAACTCCTGCTCTTGGTACTCTTATCAGTACAGCAGGTACAGAAAATGTTGCATCAGCATATGCAGCAACTTATCCTGTAGCTCTTATCTCAATAGTACTCGTATCACAATTCATGGTATTACTTTTCAAGTAAAATTTAAAAGGCGTTTCCGAAATTTCGGAAACGCCTTATTTTTTTTGTACTTAATTATACACCATAAGTATTACGATATTCAATCATCTTGTCAAGATATTCCTTACCAGGAACAATTTCATTTCTGATAGCTTCAATGATATCTTCCATGTTTACAATTGAATATACATCAACATCAAAATCACGCTTAACTTCCTGTACAGCTGAAAGCTCTCCTGTGCCTTTTTCCATACGGTCAACTGTAATAACCATACCAGTTACATTAACATCAGCAGCAGATTTAAGCTTTGGCATAGACTCACGAAGAGCCTTTCCTGATGTCATAACATCGTCAATGATAACAACCTTTTCTCCGTCTGTAAGTGTCTTTCCTACAAACATACCGCCTTCGCCGTGGTCCTTAGCTTCTTTACGGTCAAAGCAGTATGAAACATCAATACCAAACTTGTTGCTGAGAGCAACTACAGCTGATACTGCGAGTGGAATTCCCTTATATGCAGGTCCGAAGAGTGTTTCTACAGGTATATTATTCTCGTGAATACACTCAGCATAGTATTCACCTAATTTAGCAAGCTGAGCACCTGTCTTATAATTACCGCAGTTGATAAAATAAGGAGCCTTTCTTCCGCTCTTGAGAGTAAAATCACCAAAAGTGAGTACTCCGCAATCAACCATAAATTTGATAAAGCTTTCTTTGTAAGTCATTTCTAAAACCTCCGTTTAATATTATTAAAAGCTGTATTTCAAGCATATTAATCTTCTTGTGGATTTAAATAATCATAATTGCATACAGGACATCTTGGATAATCAATATCAATCTCAGCACCACACTCAGGACAATTCTTCTTAGGCAGTACATCAATATTGTCATCAAGATTTTTGTCATACCTACCAATAAATCCGACAGGGTAGGTGATTGGAAATACTCCTATAAGCAAACCACATTCAGCACAGTAATATCCAAGTGTTGATTCTCCAACCGCCTCACATATTTTTTCTTTGCCATTATAAAAAGCCGCAACAGGATAGATAAAAGCACCTTTACGTCCTACTCCGTCCTTTTCCATAGCAAATTCACCCTGATGCATCTCATTTCCACATCTGCCGCATATCATAAAAAATCCTCCATATGCATGATTAAAGGAAAACGCATTACCTATACTTATATTATAATTCATTTTGGTAAATAATGCAATAGCAAATCACAGAAAGAAATAAAAATAAAAAAACATCTGAAAATACTTGCAAAAAACATAAAAATGCGGTATAATATCTTTATAATGCATTTTCGATTTTTTACGACATTTCATTACCATTTCAGAATTGGTAAATGATGTAATTAATATATTGACATATCTGAAAGGGGTCAGAATTAATAATGGCTAATTCAAAACACAGAAATATACAGAGAATTTCTAATAAAAAACGTGGAAGACCAAAGGTTAAATTCAGTATCTGGACACTTATTCTGATTTGTGTTCTTGTTTTCGGTGGATTTTTCGCATTATATATGGTTACTGCTAATCTGAATCCGGATTTTCTTGATAAAGAATTCGGTAATTCAGATTCAGAAATAGTTGAATCTACGACAGGGGAGACAGAAGAAAATACTGATGTTGAAGATGCTGAAGAAGAAACAACAGTTCCAAAAGTAAAAATCACAAATCCTGTTCCACAGTCAGATGCTGCTGATTCAGATTATTACAGCAGTTCATGTCTTATAACTGATTCAACACTTCTTGAAATCGGTAATTTCACTCCATTTACTGATATAATTGGTAATGAAGTTCTTAATGCTTTAAACTGCAATTCAACTAAAATAGCATCAAATTATGGTACTGTAAATGCATATGAAACAATTCAGATTAAAAAACCTGATAATGTTTACATTATGCTTGGAAGTGATATTGGAACTGATCCTGTTGATGAAATGATAGAAAGCTATTCAAAGCTTGTAGAAAATCTTCACTCAGCACGTCCTGATATGAACATTTATATTATGCAATTATTACCTGTAAAAGCTGAAGGTACAGATAATTCAAGAAATGAACTTATCAATGAATACAATTCAAAACTCCTTAAACTTGCAAATTCAAATGATGTTTACTGTATAGATACAAATACAGTTCTCAAAAATCAGGAAGGTGTACTTGATCCGATTTATATCGATGAAGAAACATCGAAACTGAACGGCACAGCTTATTCAATGATTTCAGATTATATTCTGACACATACTGTTAAATAATTCTTAATATTTCAGTAACAGCATATCTTGTTAATCGCAAAGTTCTTCAACACAATATATTGTGTTGAAGAACTTTTTTCAACATACGTTGAAAACTTAACGAAAAATAGCTTTTTTCATATTTTTTAAAACAAAAAATGTAAATACCGCTTATATTTCAACACAAATATCACCTAATCATTGTCAAAATGCACGATTGACAAATAGTGAATTTTGATTTATACTATTATAGAAACATATAGAAGGAGACACTATATATTGATTGGAGGTATTTACAAAGTATGATAATTCATATTATTAAAAGGGACGGTCGTAAGGTTCCTTTTAACATTGAAAAAATAGCTAATGCTATTTTCAGAGCTGCTCAGTCGTGCGGCGGCACTGATTTCAATGTTGCTATGGAGGTTGCAGCCGAAGTGTGCAAGCTTTATGAGGCTGAAAATCCCAAAAAAACTCCTAAGGTTGAAGAAATTCAGGATCTCGTAGAAAAAACTCTCATTGAAAAAGGTCATGCAAAAACAGCAAAAGCTTATATTCTTTACCGTTACGAGCGCACACGCTCACGTGAAATGAAAACAAAGCTTATGTGTGTTCTTAATGAACTTACATTCAGTGATGCTAAGGACAGTGATATTAAGCGTGAAAATGCTAATATCGATGGTGATACTGCAATGGGAACCATGCTCAAATATGGTTCAGTTTCAGCCAAGGAATACTATGAGATGTACGTTCTTAAGCCTGAACACGCAAAGGCTCACAGAAATGGTGACATTCATATTCACGACCTTGATTTCTACACACTTACAACAACCTGTTCACAGATTGACCTTATAAAGCTGTTTACAAATGGTTTCTCTACAGGTCATGGTTATCTTCGTGAACCAAATGATATCTCCAGTTATTCTGCACTCGCTTGTATTGCTATTCAGTCTAACCAGAATGATCAGCACGGCGGACAGAGTATACCAACCTTTGATTATGCTATGGCTGAAGGCGTAAAGAAGACTTATTCTTCAAGATACATTCAGAACATTGCAAGAGCACTTTCTCTTATCGGCGGTGTTGAAAACGAATTCGACGCAGCTGACAGCATTAAGAAAGAATTACTTGAAAAATACGACTTAAAGCCTGTTCTTGCTGATAATAACGGTTACAAAGAAAAGGAATCAGAACTTCTTCTTAAATATACTGATAAGGAAACTGCTGACAAAATCCAGGCATTTGCAACAAGAAATGCTGTAAAGGAAACTGACAGAGCAACATATCAGGCTATGGAAGCTCTTATACATAACCTTAACACTATGAACAGCCGTGCAGGTGCACAGACTCCGTTCAGTTCAATCAACTATGGTACAGATACATCTCCTGAGGGAAGAATGGTTATAAAAAATGTTCTTCTTGCACAGGAGGCCGGACTTGGAAATGGTGAAACTCCTATTTTCCCAATTCACATCTTCAAAATCAAAGAGGGAATCAACTACAATCCTGATGACCCGAACTATGATTTATTTAAACTTGCTTGTAAGGTTTCTGCAAAGAGACTTTTCCCTAATTTCTCATTTATTGATGCTCCGTACAATCTCCAGTACTACAAGGAGGGCAATCCCGATACAGAAATTGCTTATATGGGATGCCGTACAAGAGTAATCGGCAACAACTATGATCCTACAAGAGAGATTGTAACAGGCAGAGGTAATCTCAGCTTTACATCTATCAATCTCCCGAGAATTGCAATCAAGGCTGACCATAATGTAGGCTTATTCTTTGAAATGCTCGAAGAAAAGGTTGAATTAGTAATAGATCAGCTTATGCACCGTTTCAATATCCAGTGTCAGAAACGTGTAAGAAACTATCCTTTCCTTATGGGACAGGGTATCTGGATTGACTCAGAAAAGCTCACAGCAGATGATACTGTTGAAGAGATACTTAAACATGGCACACTTTCAGTAGGCTTTATAGGACTTGCTGAAGCACTTAAGGCTCTTATCGGTCACCATCATGGTGAAGATGAAGATGCACGTGAACTTGGTATAGAAATCATTACTGCTATGAGAAACAGACTTGATGAAGAAGCTAAGAGAACCGGTCTCAATTTCTCACTGCTTGCTACACCTGCTGAAGGTCTTTCAGGACGTTTTGTTCGTATGGATGCAAAGAAGTACGGCATTATCGAAGGTGTTACAGATCGTGATTACTATACAAACTCTTTCCATGTTCCTGTATACTATCCAATCAGTGCATTTGAAAAGATTAAGATAGAAGCTCCATACCATGCTCTTACAAATGCAGGTCATATCAGCTACATTGAGCTTGATGGTGATCCGCTCGAAAATCTCAGCGCATTCGAGAAGCTAGTCCGCTGCATGAAGGAATCAGGTATCGGATATGGTGCAATCAATCATCCTGTTGACCGTGATCCATGCTGTGGATACACAGGTATTATCGGATGTACTTGTCCTAAGTGCGGACGTGAAGACAATAGCAACAACATTTCATTTGACAGAATAAGACGTATAACAGGTTATCTCGTAGGTACACTCGATCGTTTTAATGACGGTAAGCGTGCTGAGGAACATGACCGTGTAAAGCATAACGTTTAAGGTGATATAATGGAATTAAGAATTGCCGGAACCGTCAACGATTCAATCGTTGACGGCGACGGACTCAGATTTACAGTATTCACACAGGGATGTCCTCATCACTGTAAAGGCTGTCACAATCCTCAGACTCATGATTTCAATGGGGGAGAGATAACTGATACAAGTCTTCTACTTGAAAAAATTAAAGGAAATCCTTTACTTGATGGTGTAACATTCAGTGGCGGTGAACCTTTTTGTCAGGCTGAACAGCTTGCTGAACTTGGAAGACAGATAAAAAAAATCGGACTTAATATTGTTACGTACACAGGCTACACATTTGAACAGCTATATGCTGAACGTGATAAAAACGGCTGGGGGGATTTACTCTCTGTAACAGATATTCTCATAGATGGTCAGTTTGTTGAAGAACTTAAAGACTGGGAAGTTAAATTCAGAGGAAGTTCTAATCAACGTTACATTGATTGTCAGAAAAGTCTTGAAAAGGGAACAGTAGTTCTCGCTGAAATATAAAACCAAAGGCTGATGTACTTTTTTACGTACATCAGCCTTTAAATTTCTACGCCGTTTTTTATTATTTCAGCAATTAATTAACTCTCATCTCAGATTCTGCTTTCAGTTTAAGTCTTAATCTGTCTGTTATTAATGCAATAAACTCTGAATTTGTCGGTCTGCCCTTATAGCTTGTCATGCTGTAGCCAAAATATGAATTGATTACTTCTTCATTTCCTCTGTCCCATGCAATTTCAATAGCATGACGAATCGCTCTTTCAACTCTGGATGACGTTGTGTTATACTGCTTTGCTACAAACGGATAAAGCTGTTTTGTAACACAATCCATAAGATGATAGTCATTTATCGAATTCATAATCGCACATCTGAGATAGTGATATCCTTTAATATGTGCAGGGACACCAAGTTCACGAATTACATCAGTAACCGCAACCTCAATGTTTGTACCACATGATTCGGCTCTCTTACTGGAAATATTTCTGATAATGCATTCAATTGTTTCTAAATCATAAGATGATGCGATAAAGTAAGCTGCACCGTTTTCTGCAAGCTGACGCTCAATAAAGCTGTTATACACATCTGAAACAACGATAAAAGACGGCTGATACTTTGACATAGTATTAACTTCTTTCATTAGTACAACCGCATCAGAATCGGGATATGACAAAGGGGTTATTACAATATCAGGCTTATCTTTAAGTATTGCATTAAGTATAACCTTTTCATCACGTTTTCTTGTGTAGGAATAAATGCCTTTTTCACGGAGATGCGATGCAAGTCGTATACCATTTGATGCTGTGTCGTCTCCAATCAGTACTTTTATTCTACTAATTTCCATAATTATTTTCTCCTCCTTAATTGACTTTCCTACTGTAATTTTATTTTACAACATCAAAAACAAAAAAGCAAGTAAACTTTTTGTCGCAATTTGTCGAAAACCGTATTTTAGTGTCATAATCAAATAAATCAGAGATTTACAATAACAAATATGCATCGAGATAGTAGCATTTGAACTGAAATATGTCGAATAAAAAACTGCATCAGATTAAATCCGATGCAGTTTTTTATATAATTATTCCTGTGATAAAACTTCCTTGTAGAAATTAGCAAAGTCTCTTCTCTTGTTCTTTGTGAACTCAATAGCAGCTCTTGGGTGCTGATTGAAAAGACCTGTAAGGAGATACTGGAGATCATAACCCCAAACAGCACCTTCCTGACGAAGCTTATCCATATGCTTGTCAATGAACTGGAATACAGGATATACATTGTACTTTGGATTCTTTAAGAAACCGAGAAGAAGTTCCATAGCACAGTTACCTGCACCACGTCCCATTGCAGAATATGTAGCATCGAGCCAATCTACACCATCACCAACAGCCTCAATTGTGTTTGCAAAAGCAAGCTGCTGATTGTTGTGAGCATGAATACCAACCTTCTTGCCGTACTTTGCAGCAGCATTAAGATATGTATCAGCAATTCTTGCCATCTGCTCAGGATAAATTGAACCAAAGCTGTCAACGATGTAGAAAACATCAACAGGGGACTCGCCAAGAAGATCAAGAGCAACCTTTACTTCTGATTCCTGTGCATTTGAAATAGCCATAATATTACAGCTTACTTCATAACCCTTTTTCTTTGCATCTTCAATCATGTCAATAGCAGTAGGAATCTGGCTGATATAAGCAGCAACTCTGATAAGGTCAACAGGGCTGTCTACACGATTCTGAATATCGTTCTTATAGTTGCATCTTCCAACGTCTGCCATAATAGCAATTTTAAGATCAGTGTGATTTTCGCCAACGATTGAGCGAATATAATCATCTTCACAGAACTTGCAAGGACCGAATTCATTAACATCGAACATTTCCTTGTCTGCTCTGTAACCAAATTCCATGTAATCTACACCCGCTTTAATATTAGCAAGATATAAATCTCTTACAAATTCTTCTGAGAAACGGAAATTATTAACAAGACCTCCGTCACGAAGTGTGGCATCAACCACTTTTACATCTGTTCTGTAATTCATAAGCTTTGATATTTCTTTCATATTATTTTTCCTCTTTTCAATTTGACACTTTAAACCTTTTAAGCTGTAGTGTGCTAAAGTGAGCTTATCACATAAATAAGTATATCACAATTATTATGCTTTGTCAAACATTTTATTG
The DNA here is from genome assembly GCA_024403965.1 of Ruminococcus sp. GTDB lineage: Bacteria > Bacillota > Clostridia > Oscillospirales > Ruminococcaceae > Ruminococcus. Next base: position 61,321 of record JAKSQU010000001.1, on the reverse strand, counting down.
TCTTATACAATAAATCGTTAGTATGCTTATAAAAAAGTAAGAATTCCAGAACAAATTTAAGCGTATCGCCAATTAATATCCTAATTCTTCACCGACAATTATTACCTTAATTCTGTTTTTATGACGCTGCTGTGCTGATATTAGATAATTACAGCATATTCTGCTTTCACTTGAGCATCCGTCTGACATTTGTCTGTCTGCCTTGGAAAGTGACATGCATTCACCGGTTTCCTTACAGTATGTCTGACAATTAAGACGTGTACAGTTAGCCGGAGCAGCTGTTTGTTTAACACGAATTTCTGCCTCTTCAAGATTTCTTACAATTTTATTGTATCCTGCAATGATAATTACAGACTTTGGTCCGTATGCTATAGCCGCAATTCTGTTGCTGTTTCCATCAACGTTATACAGAACACCATCTTCAGTAATCGCATTTGAACTTGAAATATATACATCAGCTGAAAATGCTTTTATATACAGCTCGGCAATTTCCTCAGGTGACATTTTTGAACGATCAAGATAATTATACTCTGATGATGAAAGTAAATCTGAAAGTCCGCATTCAGCCATGGAAACTGTACCGCCATTTGTAATTACATCACCTGTTTTTATAAGTGACTTTACAATATCACATACGTCTTCCTTGGTTTCAGCATAGTGAAACTCCATGTTATTCTTTACAAGATTTTCGCCTGTTTTCTTTATACGTTTCTCTATTATTGATTTTTTATTAATATCCATATTTTTCTCCTGACTAAAATTATGCGGAGCACAAATGCTCCGCATAATTAAATGTTATTAATCGTTATCTGGTTCAAGAACAGCATAGTTGCCGTCATCACGTTTATATACAACGTTTATTGTACCTGTTTCTGCATTGCTGAACATGAAGAATGAATGTCCGAGAAGATTCATCTGAAGAATAGCTTCATCAATATCCATTGGGCGCATCTTGAATTTCTTATGCTTAATTACTTCATAATCAACTGTTTCAGGAACAGGATAAGCAAATGCCTCCTTGAAAGCTGAATCCTTAAGTTTCTTTTCAACCTTTGTCTTGTTCTTGCGAATCTGTCTGATAATTTTATCAATTGCATCATCAAGAGCAACAAACTTATCTTCTGCATTACGCTCTGAACGGAAAATAATACTGTTATACTTAACAGTAAGCTCAAGAACTATCTGGTTTTTCATTTCTGAGAGAACAATTTTTGCCTCTGCGTCTTCACCGAAAAACTTGCCGAGTCGTGAGTCGATTCTTTCTTCTGCGTATTCTTTGAAATTCTGTGGAATCTGCATCTTCTTAGCTGAGATTGTTGTATTCATAATAGTCCTCCTTTAAGCTTTGTAAAACAAAGCATAAATATTATGGTTATATTATACCATTATACTATCGTTTTTACAATAGTTTTTGTGAAAGTTTGTTGATTTATACAAAGCATTTCTGTTTTTTTTGTTTATTTTCACATTGTAAAATCTTTTCTGAGATTATCAAGAAGAATCTGTGTTATCTGTTCTGTTGTTATAAAGCTGTTATTCTTTTTCTCAATGAGAATACAAAATGCAATAGGGAAGTTCTGGTCATCTACAAAGCCTACAAGAAGTGAATTTTCATTTGCACCATCATCAACCTGTGCTGTACCACTCTTGACACCTACATTATAACCGCTTATTGAGTATGTGTAATGATTTGCACCATTTGTAAGAAGAATCTGTTTCATAGTATTTGCAGTTTCAACAGAAAACAACTGTTCGCTGTATTCTATCTTCGCTGAATCTTTAACATTTCCATTTACATCAACACAATGATCAATTAAATGCGGCATTGTCATTCTTCCTGTCCCGGTTGCTATTGCACTCTGCCACATCATAAGCTGAACAGGACTTACAAGTGTTTCACCCTGTCCGATACATCCCCACTGAGTCGAAAAATCATATGAATCTGTAAGCGTTGTGGACGCTCTCTCACATTCTATTCCGTCAATCTCAAAATAGCTTACTTCTTCTTCGTTCACAGCATAACCAAGTTTTCTGTATGCGTCAATCACTCTGTTAAGTGGCATATCATCGTCTTCGATAAGCTGTGCAAAGAAAGGATTACAGCTGTTCTCAACAGCTTGCTGAATATTCTGCAAGCCGTGTCCATATCTGTTATGGCAGTCAATATTAAGACCTGAACGATTAAAATACTGACCTTCACAGTTAAAGGCTTTTGAAAAAAGTCTTTCCTGTCCCATTATTTCAAGAGCAGATATTACAGTTGAAACCTTCTGAGTTGAACCAGGAACAGTACCATAAAGTGTTTTTGAGATAAGTGTGCCTGATTCAAATGTTTCGATAGCATCATAGCCTTTTGTAACGTCAATTGACGGCAAACTTGTTGAAACAAGTATTTCACCCGTGAGGTAGTTGTACGCTGTCACACAGCCTTTCTGTGCACCATAAGCATTATATACTGCACGATTTGCCTCGTGGTCAATTGTTGTAAATATTGATGCATGTCCGCCATTGCTGATAAGTCCGCCTGTAAAACTGTAGTTATTAAGTTTTTCTATATTTTTTGATACAAGGGTATTTGTCATCTGCCCCTTATCATCACCGATAAGATTACCCACATCAATAAAATAATTTTCCGGATACTGATTCTCACCTGTTCCGTCAAAGAGTACATCACCATTTCTGTCATAAACATATCCAAGCTCATGATGGTCCGAGTTCATCATATAAAATGATGCCTCACGCTGTATTTTTAATACAAGAACAGCCATGCCGATGATAAAAAGCACAATAATCAGACTGATAATATGCTGACAGCGTCTTATACTTTTCATTCTGACCACCTCCATGCAGGAACTTCCTTCTGTTTTTTATTAGATGCTGATTCTCTGAAAACAGGGGACTGACACGCAATAAGCATACCTATCATAAATCCGCTTACTACCATAGAACTACCACCTGCTGATACAAATGGAATTGTAACACCTGTGAATGGAATAAGATTACATGAACCGAAAATATTCAGCGCCATCTGAACAACAAATGCCGCACACACACCAGTTGACATTGTCGCATGGTAGTATGAACGTGGTGGATTTATAAGCGGTACAGCTACCATTATCAGTATTACACATACCATCATAAGTCCGTAAAGAAGTCCCCATTCCTCACAGATTGTAGAGAAAACAATATCACTTTCATAAGCGGGAATATTATGGAGATATCCCTTGCCAGGGCCTACACCAAACCATCCGCCGTTTGCAATACCAATGAGTGCACGTGACTGCTGATATCCATCACCATTCTTGTCATTCCAAATATCAACGTGAAGTCTCTGCTGAACATACTCAGGCGCAAATTTATACGCAACTGCACAAAATATTAAAAGTATTATACAGGCAAAGATAAGTTTTTTTCTTGAAAATTTAGCCTTCGGATAGCATATTCTCAGAAGAAATCCACAGCAGTAAATTCCGACAAATGTAGGAAGACTTCCAAGGTCTCGGCACCACCACTGAAACAAGCAAATAACAGCTGTCATTGCAAACAGTGCTATATTTTCGTAAACTACATTTACAAACAGAATCTTATGTTTTTTCTGCTGATCCATTACAGATGTAGCACAGGCAAGAACAAAAAGCGGTTTGATAAATTCAGACGGCTGAACTGAAAATGAACCGATTTTTATCCACATACTTCTTTCGCCTGCAAAAAGTACAATCATCACCATAAGGATACAAATACCGATATAGAAAATATACTTTTTATCCTGCAATTTTTTATAGTTTCGGCAAATCAGAAATCCCGCCTTACAAGAAACTAATGCCGCAATACAAGTAACATAATGCTTAATATCAAGATGAACTCCGCCGAAACACGATTGAAAAATAACACTCATATTCAGTATAAGAATTAGTAAAAAGTCTACCGCATATGAAATTTGCTTAAAGAAAAGTATGGCAATAAAATACACTATATCAAGCGCAACAACTGCACCGCCCAGGATAATAAGGTCTTTTATATCACTATAATTTCCATAAAAGAATGCATTAGCAAGCATTGCAGAATGCGCAAGAAGAACAAATATACAGGAGAAAACATATGCAACAGGATTAGCGTACATTATTATCCCTCCTTTTTCTGAAAATAAGTCTGCGGTTTCCGATTTTTATTACATCATTTTCATGAAGAAGAATTTCATGAACAGGATTTCCATTTACAAAAATACCTGATTTTGAATTTAAATCCTTAATCGTCCATCTTCCGTTTGATACAGTCATCATGGCATGATAACGTGAAACCGACAGGTCAGGAAGACGAATGTCAGCTGATGCATGTCTTCCAATAAGCACCTCATCACAGCCTAAGGCATATGTCATGCCTTGTTCTGCAAGTTCCATTGAATTTGCAACCCAATCCCAGTTCTTATTAGCTGAACGCTTTTCTCTGTATGCTGTAATTATAAGTACAAGTGTACATAAATCAAGAGTAATTGCCGCCACAGCACACAAAATAAGATGTATTGAATTCAAAAAAACACCCCCATAATAAATAATGAATTCCAACAGCCTGTAATGTAATTATACCACATAAGCCTTAATAATTCAATAAATTTAACCCGATATTAATCCTTTGTAACCAAAACGAAAAAATCCCGAAGACAACTTCGGGATTTTTATTATCAATCTGCTGAATTTTCGGAATCAGAAATTGCAATATCAATTAACTTATCATCTGAAACAGGCTTATCAAGGAGTACAGATTCTGTAATTTCACCTTTCATAAGCTTATCAAACTGTTCGCCGTCAATCTTCTCATATTTAAGAAGATATTTAGCAAGCAAATGCATTTTATCTGAATTTGCCTTGAGAATTTCAGTACATTCACTGTATGCTGTTTCAATAATCTGACGAACCTCATCATCAATCTGTGCTGCAACTGCCTCACTGTAATTTCTTGTATGACCATAGTCTTTTCCAAGAAATACCTCATCATTATCTGAGCCGTAAACAACAGTACCGATTTTCTTAGAGAAGCCATATTTTGTAACCATGTTTCTTGCAGTTGATGTAGCACGTTCAATATCATTTGATGCACCTGTGCAGATATCCTCAATAAATAATTCTTCTGCAACACGTCCGCCAAGGAGCATTACGATATTTTCACGCATCTGATTTCTTGAAACGTGTCTGTCATCATTATCAGGTCTTGTTACTGTAAGACCTGCAGCCATACCACGCTGAATAATAGTAACCTGATGAACCTTATCCTGTGTAGGAAGATTATATGCGGCTACTGCGTGACCAGCCTCATGATAAGCTGTAACTCTCTTGTCATGCTCAGTAACAATTCTTGATTTCTTTTCAGGACCTGCGATAACCTTCATTGTTGCCTCTTCAATGTCTGATTCTGTAATAGACATTCTTTCATTTCTTGCAGCAAGAAGTGCAGCCTCGTTAAGAAGATTTTCAAGGTCAGCTCCGGTAAATCCCTGTGTTGTCTGAGCAATAACCTTGAGATCTACATCAGGACCTAATGGTTTATTCTTAGCGTGAACATTTAGTATTTCTTCACGTCCCTTGACATCAGGATATCCAACAACAATCTGTCTGTCAAAACGTCCCGGTCTGAGAAGAGCAGGATCGAGAATATCACGTCTGTTTGTTGCAGCAATTACAATTACACTTTCATTGCCTGTGAAGCCATCCATTTCAACAAGGAGCTGATTGAGTGTCTGCTCTCTTTCATCGTGTCCGCCGCCGAGACCTGCACCTCTGTGACGACCTACGGCATCAATTTCATCAATAAAGATGATTGAAGGAGCGTGTTTCTTAGCCTGTTCAAACAGATCTCTTACTCTTGATGCACCTACACCAACAAACATTTCAACAAAATCTGAACCAGAAATAGGGAAGAACGGGCATCCTGCCTCACCTGCAACTGCTCTTGCAAGAAGAGTTTTACCAGTACCTGGAGGTCCGAGAAGAAGTACACCCTTAGGAACCTTTGCGCCGATTTCCTTATACTTGTTAGGATGCTTTAAGAAATCAACTATTTCTTCAAGTTCCTGTTTTTCTTCATCAGCACCGGCAACATCATCAAATGTAGCTTTCTTGGCGCTTGCACCATTTTTAAGATTAGCCTTACCGAAGGTAGAAATTTTTCCGCCGCCGCCAGCCTGTTTCATCATAAAAACAAGAATAATAATACCAAGTGTAACTGTCATAAGAACAGGAATAAGTGAATAGAGCCATGTTCTGTCTGTTATCTTGATGTAATCCTGTTTTAATGGTGAATCCGGATGAAGCTTGTTATACTCTGTACGATAATTCTCAGTATCATCAAGGAAAATACTTACATTAGGTACACTGTATCTGTGCTTAACCTCTTCGCCTTCAAGCTGATATTTCAGTTCGCCTGTGCCAAGGTCAAGTTCATAATAAGAAACCTCGTAATTATCAAAGTGACTTATTATTGATGTATACTCCGTCTTATCAGGTGCATCACTCAATTTGTTAATAACAGTGTAAAAACAAAAGATAGCAATAATGATAATTAGGAGATATGTGAATATGCCTTTACTTTTCTTTGGTGTCAAAAAATTCACTCCAATCTTTTTTATTTTACTGAAATCTTCAGAAACCGCACAGTATTTTCATCGGGAGCAACACGCTGTGCTATTCCGATACATTCAGCAAAGACAGTTCCATGTTCATCCTCAATAAAATGCAGTTTACTGCGTTTTTCAGACGGAACCGTCTCATTAATGAGTTTTTTTACGGAAGAAGTAAAATTTCTTCCTTTGAGCTGAATTTTATCACCGAACTTACGTTTTCTGACAACAGCTCTTCCTATTATTTTATCATAATCTGCCACATAAAATGTTAATTTTTTGTTAACAAGAACATTTTTCTTCAAATTATCACATTCAATAAGTTCACAGATAAGCGTTTTGTCATCATAAATCTGATTTTCACCAATTACAAGATCTTTTTCTGTGTATTCCTGTTCAGTTTCTTTGACAATGCAACTGAGTTCTAACGAATTACCATCTGATATAAGATATAAATCCTTTGATACATTGATTTTTCCGCCGTTCACAAGAATATTGTCAGATTCTTCAAGACGCTGAGATGAATAGGGGAGTCCATTTTCTGAAAGCAGACGTGATATACATCTTCTGCGTATAACACGATGATACTGAGAAAGACCTGTTAATTTGTTTCCATTTCTGCATTTTTCATAAGCAGTATCTGTTTCTGATTCTATCAGTTCATTTTCATCTCTGAGAACAGAAAGTGAACGAACAGAAGTTTCAACTGCAGAACTGTTCAATTCAGAAATGAGCGGAATAATTTTATGTCTTATTTTATTTCGTGTATAATCATCAGAAAGATTAGTGCTATCAGTTACAAAATTCTGTTTTTCAGCAAAAAGAAAGCTTTCAATTTCATTTCTGCTTACTGCAAGCAGTGGTCTTATTATATTGCCACGTTTTACCGGAATACCGGCAATTCCTTTTAAAGCAGTACCTCTTGAAATATTAAGAATAACTGTTTCAAGATTATCATTGGCATTGTGTGCTGTGGCAATTTTCTTTCCTACGGAATATTTCTCAAAAATCCCGTATCTCAGCTTTCTTGCCGCCTCTTCATCAGAAAGAGAATGTAATTTTGCATATTCTCTGACATTACATGAAACAGCATTAAAAGGGATATTAAGTCTTTCGCATAAATCGGCGCAAAATCTCTCATCCCTGTCACTTTCTTCACCTCTGAGACAATGGTTTACATGTATTGCCTCAATATTGATACTAAGACGTTCTCTCAGCTTATATAGTGAAAGAAGTAATCCTGTACTGTCAGCACCGCCTGAAAATCCGCATACTACGGTATCTCCTTCTGACAAAAGCCTGTTCTCTTTAATAAAGCTGTAAATTTTTTCTATCATATCAGCCTATATCAGCAGGAACTTCACTGAACTCAGGATTTGAGAAACGTGTATACTGACCATTCCATACAAGTTCAACTGTTCCTGTTTCACCATGACGGTTTTTTGCAACAATACATTCAGAAATATTAGGTTTCTGACTTTCCTTATTATAATAAGCCTCACGATAAAGGAAAAGAACTATATCCGCATCCTGCTCAATAGAACCTGATTCACGAAGGTCAGAAAGCATAGGTCTTTTATCTGTACGTCCTTCTACGGCACGAGAAAGCTGTGAAAGAAGTATAACAGGAACATTAAGTTCCTTTGCCATAACCTTAAGCTGTCTTGTAATTTCAGAAATTACAACAACTCTGTTGTCTGAACGTGAAGTTGACTCCATAAGCTGAAGATAGTCAATAATTACAAGTCCTAAATTTTTAGTTCTTCTTAATTTGGCTTTCATCTGCTGAACTGTCATACTTGCCGTATCGTCAATATAAAGCGGAAGACCGCTGAGATATCCTGCACTTGTAGCAAGGTTAACCCAGTCATCACCTGAGATACGTCCGTTACGAAGTGTATTTGAATCAACAAGTGCCTCAGTTGACAGAATTCTGGTAGCAAGCTGTTCCTTTGACATTTCAAGGTTGAATGTAACCACCTCTTTATCAGAACGTCTTGCAACATTTACTGCAATATTCATTGCAAAAGATGTTTTACCCATACCAGGACGAGCCGCAATAATAATAAGGTCAGATTTATTAAGACCTGATGTAATACTGTCAAGCAAAGTAAATCCTGTTCTTGCGCCAACAAACTTTTCCTTATCAGGACCTGAAATTTTTCCAAGTCTGTCATAAGCCTCTGCAATAGCCTCTGAAATAGGTACAAGACCTCTTACATCTCTGCCTTGTCTGATATCGTAGATTCTCTGCTCTGCGGCATCAAGAAGAGCCTGTGCATCATGTTCACCTGTCTGAATATCATCAAGAATTGACCTTGCCACATAGCTCAGACTTCTTATATAATATTTTTCAGCTACAATTTTACAGTAACTTTCAATATTTGCTGTAGTAGGGAGCATTGATGCAATTTCACCAAGATACTTTCTGCCCTCTGTCGGATTTTCAAATATATGAAGTCTTTCAGTTTCGTTAAGAAGTGTAACGATATCAATCGGCACACTTGCTGAAAACATTCTTACAATTATACTGAAAATTGCACTATGCTGTTCATTATAAAAGTATTCAGGTTTAAGCAGTTCAAGAGCTGTTGAAAGAACTGATGAATCTGCAATAATTGCTCCTAAAACGGATTGCTCCGCCTCGATGCTGTGTGGCAGCTCTCTGGCGGAGACAGAAAGATTATTTTCATCCATGATTTCACCTGTCAGGCTTGTTCAACTTCAACATCAATTTTTTCTGTGATGTCTTTATAAAGCTTAATAACAGCAGTATATGAACCGAAATTCTTAATATCTGTGCTGAGTGAGATTTTCTTCTTATCAAGCTTAACACCAATCTGTTCTTCAACAGCCTCAGCAACATTAGCTGATGTTACTGAACCGAATAATCTGTCATTTGAACCAGCCTTAGCCTTAATTACAATCTTTTTGCCGTTAAGCTTTTCAGCAGCCTCTTTAGCAGCCTGAATGTCGAGGTCAATCTTGTGCTGTGCTGAATCCTGCTGTCCTTTGAGTGCATTAAGATTCTTCGGAGTTGCCTCTACAGCAAGTCCCTTAGGAATAAGCATATTTCTTGCATATCCGTCTGCTACATTTTTAATTTCGCCCTTTTTACCAGAGCCTTTTACATCTGTTAAGTAAATAACCTTCATTTTATTACATCCTTTCTTTTATGCATCAGGAGTATCCTTACGATACTCATCGATTGCTTTTGTAAGTGATTTGTATGCATCATCACACGATACATTTTCAAGCTGAGCCGCCGCCATAGTCTGATGACCGCCGCCACCAAGCTTTTCCATGATTACCTGAACATTCAGCGCTCCAAGTGAACGTGATGATATATTAACTATTGAACCCGTCTTGTAAATTACAAATGACGCCTCAACATCAGTTATGCCGAGAAGTTCATCTGCCGCCTGCGGAGCAACAAGACGGATATCATCTGATTTAAAATCTGCTGTAGCTATTGCACAGTTTCTATGTATCTTAGCCGCAGCAACAATCTGAGTTTTTCTTCTGTACGAATCAATCGAATTCGAGAACAAAAGCTTAACAGAAACAGTATCTGCACCAAGCTTTTTAAGAAAAGCCGCAGCCTCAAAGGTTCTTACGCCTGTACGCATTACAAAATTCTTTGTATCAAGTGTTATACCTGCAAGAAGAGCCTCAGCATAACAGCTGTCTATCTTTCCGTCATTCTCGTCATTGAAATACTGAATAATCTCTGTGACCATTTCAGATGCAGATGATGCATATGGTTCATGATAAAAGATGACAGCATTATCAATGAAATTGACAGTTTTTCTATGGTGGTCAATTACAACCACCGACTTTGCCTTTGAGTAAAGCTCAGGACTTTCAATATATTCCTTATTGTGTGTATCTACAACAATAAGCAGATCCTCAGGTCCGATAAGTGAAACTGCATCTTCATTGGATATAAAGATATCGTCTCCTGATTCACTTTCTACATATTCAATAAGATTGAGTGCAAGGTTTTTACTTCTTGCAACAGCAATATAAACTTCCTTGCCGAGTATTTTTATTGCACCTGCAAGGCCACTTGCCGCACCTACAGAATCAAGATCACCGAAACGATGCCCCATTATAAATACTTTATCAGAATTAGCAATTAAATCCTGTAAAGCATTTGCAATTACACGGGTTTTGGCTCTTGAACGTTTTTCAACTCCCTGTGAAACACCGCCAAAGAAACGGAATCCGTTCTCTGTTTTTACTACAGCCTGATCTCCGCCTCTGCCGAGCGCCATATCAAGACACTGTCTTGCAATTTTTTCACTTTCTGCAAGAGATTCAGCACCTTGACCTACACCAATTGAAAATGTGAGTGGATACTTACCTGCAATTTTAATATTTCTTGCAGAATCAAGTATTTTGAACTTATCTTCAATAATCTTGTCAAGATGTCTGTTTTCTATTACAGCATAAAATGAATTAGAAGAAGTTCTTTTAATAAAGCCGTTTGTTTCACTCATGAATGTTTCAATAAGCTTTTCTGTTTCAAATGATGCCTGTGCCTTGTCACTTTCCTTGGCATTCTGCATTATCTCATCATAATTGTCTATCGTAATAACAACTACATTAGGATGTGACGCATCAAAATCATTCTTGATGCTGACAAGTGTTGTTTCATCATTGAAATACAGCACATAAAGAGTCATATCGCCTTTATTATACTTTTCGGCAATAATATTATAGTTACAGCCATTTACGGCACAATGCTCTGACTTCATAAGTTTGAGTGTATTCAGATCAATATTTACATATGCCGCAAAATCATTTCCGTAAGCATCCTGTCCGAGACTTATTTTCTCCTGAAAAAGCTGATTGTACCAAAGTATACAGCTTTTTTCATCAATAACCACTACAGGAGTAGGAAGCGATGTCATAAATTCTCCTGCAGTTGTTTCAAGATGGTCATTCATTTCAGAAATTCTCTGCATTGAATTTCTCGAACTGAAAACCATATAGACAGCTACAGCCGTAATAACTGCAAATGCCGCAGAAAGAAGTATTCTTATATCGAGATTGTTTCGGCTTGTCATCAGCAGTGCCGCAGTAATATCAGCCATAAGGAAAATCTGTATTGCAAACAGCACCGCCGGAAATCTTTTTTTCATTACTTAGCCCCTTTCGGAACACAGGTAAACTGCTGAATGCTGTCAGACAGCAGTTTTATTGTTACTATGCAGTCAATCATGTTTCCATGATAATAGGGAGAATCATAGGACTGCGCTTAGTCTTCTGATAAATATAATCTGAAAGTGCATCACGCATTTTTCCTTTAAGAGAATTCCACTCTCTGAGTTCACTGCTTGAGCAGTTGTCAAGAGTATCGGTAAGGAGAAGTTTTGCCTCATCTATGAGTTCCTCAGATTCTCTTACATATACAAATCCTCTTGATATTATATCCGGACCTGCAACAATTTCATTTGTTGCTCTTTCGATGCCGATTACAATAATAATAAGTCCGTCCTGTGCAAGATGCTTTCTGTCTCTGAGAACAATTGAACCAACATCTCCGACACCAAGACCATCGACAAGAATTCTTCCTGCTGGAACCTGTGATACAACCTTCATTGTATTTCCGTCAGTTTCAATGACATTTCCTATTTCTGCAATAATAACATTTTCTCTGTCCATACCAAGCTGACAGGCAAGGTCAGCGTGTTTTTTAAGGTGCTTATGCTCACCGTGAACAGGAATAAAGAACTTAGGTCTTGTAAGAGCCTGCATGAGTTTGAGTTCTTCCTGACACGCATGACCTGAAACGTGAACCTCGTACATTGCCTCGTATACAACCTCTGCACCTGACTTCATAAGTTCGTTAACCACTCTTGTTACAAACTTTTCATTGCCCGGAATAGGAGTAGCTGAAATAATGATGAAATCCATAGGAGTGATATTTACTTTCTTATGGTCATTCATTGCCATACGGGTGAGAGCAGACATAGGCTCTCCCTGGCTTCCAGTAGTAATAAGAACAATTCTTTCGCTCTCATAACGGCTCATCATTTCGATGTCAATCATTACGCCGGCAGGAACATCAAGATAACCGAGTTCAATTGCGGTATTGATTACATTTATCATACTTCTGCCGAAAACTGCAACCTTACGGTTATATCTTACTGCACAATTGATAATCTGCTGAACACGATGAATATTTGATGAGAAAGTCGCAATAATAATACGTTTTCCCTCTGCCTTCTGAAACAGCTTGTCAAATGATTCACCGACAGTTTTTTCAGAATGAGTATTACCTGGACGTTCAGCATTTGTTGAATCAGCCATAAGAGCAAGTACACCCTTACTTCCAAGTTCACCAAAACGTGCAAGGTCAATAGTTGCATCGTCAACAGGTGTATAGTCAACCTTAAAATCTCCTGTGTGAACAATAACGCCCGCAGGAGTATGAATTGCCATACCTACTGAATCCGGAATTGAATGATTTACTTTGATAAACTCAACAGCCATGCAACCCATTTTAACAGTTTTTCTCGGTTCAACAATATTAAGTGAAACCTTACCGCTGAGTCCCTGTTCCTTGAGTTTTCCTTCAATAAGACCTATTGTAAGTCTTGTTGCATATACAGGAACATTGACTTTTTTAAGAAGATATGCAAGACCGCCTATATGGTCTTCATGTCCGTGTGTAATAACAATACCTCTGACCTTATCAGCATTTCTTTCAACGTAGGTAAAATCAGGAATTACGATATCAACACCAGGCATATCTGTATCAGGGAATGCAAGACCGCAGTCAAGAATAAACATATCATTTGAACATTCAAATACTGTCATATTCTTGCCGATTTCATTAAGTCCGCCAAGCGGAATGATTCTTACGGGAGTTCTTTTAACTTCCTTCTGCTGAGATGGTCTGCCTTTTTTTACAACAGCTTTATCATCAGCATTTTTTCTTTTAGCAGTTTTCTGATTCTGATTTGTTCTGGCAGACACATTCTTTCTGCCGTTTGATTTTGACTTTTCGTTTTCGCTCACTATGTGACCTCACTTTCTGACATGAAACAGAACATTATTGTGTAATAACATACTGTTCGGAACGGATAACTACACAAAACGTTTCGGTGCAGTATCCTTAAAATTATGTAGTTACTTCAGAACAGGATAATATAATACTGTAAAGGTAATAAAAAGCAGAAGACACTTTAACCGCACAATGAAATCCGCTAGACGTTAAACAACGGTTTAATTAACTTTCTGAAGCATAGAAAAACGGATTAGAAATAAGTTGTTTCTAAAATCCTTATATATTTAATGGCTTATGCCAATAAAGTCAAATTGAACTGATACTTAGTTCAGATTACATTCATACATATATATTATACCGAAAAAAACAGATTATGTCAATGCTTATGAAATGTTTTCTTGCAACATTTAATTCCGGCGTTTTTATTAGAATATATTCTGAGTTCTTTTGAAAGAATTAACAAACATATAACATTAGGAAGTGCCATTAACCCGTTAAAAATATCTGAAACTGTCCACACAGTTTTAACTGACACAACTGCACCAAGTGATGCAATAAAAGAAAAAACAAGTGTAAAAAATTTCTTTCCAAATCCGTCTGACAAATAGATATATGCACATTCTCCGCAGTAATACCATCCTATTACTGTACAAAAAGCAAATATTCCAAGCTCAGTTGTTATGAAACAGGAAGAATATCTACCGAATACTGATGAAAAACATTCAGTTATATTTACTGTACTGCCGCTGCAAATCAAAGTAAGTGCAGTGAGTGTACAGCATACCATTGTGTCAATGAATACTTCCGTAACTCCCCACATTCCCTGTGCATAAGAATCATCACTCTCAGATGCACTATGTAATATTGACGAACTTCCAAGTCCTGCCTCATTTGAAAAAATGCCGCGTCGTATTCCGGTTGACACAGCTTTTGATACAGTATATCCGGCAGTACCGCAAACAAGCTGTTTGATTCCGAAAGCATCTGTAAAAATCTCTGAAACAGCAGATAACAAATGTTCCGAATTGCTGATTATCACTATAATACAAGCTGAAAAATATAGAATTGATGCAAAAGGAAGAATAAACTGTGCAACACCGCTTATACGTCTTACACCTCCGCCTGTCACAATAACTATGATTGCAAATGCTATAATAAACATGATTAGTCTGTTATATTCTGTACATTCTGCAAGTGACTCACAGAAACTGTTAATCTGAACCATTCCGCCCATACCAAATGAAACACAAATACACATTACTGCAAAAAACAAGGCTGTCATCGGTGAATTAATGCCGTATTTCAAATAAGCAACAGCACCTCTGCATTTCTTAGTACTGTATTTTGCTGACAAGCTGTTTTCAGCGTATACAAGTGCCATCCCAAGAAAGGCAGATACCCACATCCAGAAAACCGAACCTGCACCTCCGACAGACAATGCCGCTGCTACACCAGTTATATTTCCGGTTCCCATAGCAGTGCCAAGTGACATTGAAAATGTTTTGAACTGCGAAATTCCTTTGTTTTTGCTGTTTTTTCTGCTGAAAAGAAATGGAAACAGCCTTAACTGTATAAATCCTGTTCTTATTGTACAGACTAATCCGGTAAATAAAAGTAAATATATGAGAATATTATCCCACAGAAACAGATTTATTCTTTCAAGTATATCCATAAATATGCCCTCAATTCTTAAAATAATATTTACAATACAAAATATTTATGGTACAATAAAAAAAGAACATCAATCAGGAGGCGAATTATGAAAGAATATTCACCTGACAAAAAAGGTTTATCCACACTTCAGTTATTAATAATTATGGCAGCATCTCTGATTTCAGCCGCTGCATTATTATTTATACCAATTCTTTCTGTTTCTTATATTGTTGCATTTTCTATATCTGCAATAGCTTTATTTCTGGCATTTATATATTTTCCTATGCTTTTCAAAACAATTAAATATCTTGTTACAGATAATGAAATTATACGAACAAGCGGTGTATTCATAAAATCACATCAGTCTATACGTTTTTCTGCAATACAGTATTATGCACTTATTAGCAGTCCTTTTTCCAAACACACCGGTATGAATTTCATTGTTTTCTTTGTATACGGCGGACAGCAAAGACTTATTTTTCTGAATAAAAAAGATGCAGATGAAATACTTGCAGTTTCATCTGCAAACAGCAGAAAAGTGGAGGAGATATAGCCTTGTATCACGAACATCCTCTTCGTATTCTGAAATACTCTGTAAAGAATATATGGCTCCTTATTTTTCCTTTAATCAGAAATCTGAGAAATCTTGAGTTTAACAAGGATTTTTTCTATAACTGGATTCAGGGCGCATGGTTTGATGTTTTAATACTTGCAATAATCCTTATTTTCGGTATAATACAATGGTTCCTGTCTGAAATTGATATTAATGAAGATAATATCATTCACAAAGAAGGAATTCTGATTAAAGTAAAAACGATAATTCCAGTTTCAAGTATCAGTACATTTACGATTGAAAGTCCAATGCATCTTTCATTATTCGGAGCATACCGTGTACATTGCGATACAAGAGCCGGTATTTTCAGAAGTGCTGATTTAAAACTGCTTTTAAAAAAACAGGTTTGCAGTGAAATAGAAAAGAATTTCAAAGTTCAATCTGATAATCAGAAAACAACAGAAATCCCAAAGCCGTCTCTTTTTTCAATCCTTATTTTCTCATATCTGTTCTCAAGCGGATTTTCAGGAATTATCTACATTATAATCTTTCTGTTTAAGGGCGGTGACATTGCACAGGATATAATTACACTGTCATTAAGCAAAATCACATCAGAAACAGAAAAGCTGACTAATCGCTGGATTATTCATATACCGTCTGTTGCGATTGTTGTAGGTTCATTCTTTGGTTTTTCATGGCTGATTTCATTTATCGTAAATGTTGCAAGATATTTAAGATTCAAGGTCGAATATGACAATAGGTATTTCAAAGTATCTCACGGAATTTACAATCATATTGAAAGTCATATCTGTTTCAGGCATATCAACTATACAGATTACAGGCAAAACCTTATTATGAAAATGTTTAGTGCAGTAGCAATTCATATAAGCTGTTCAGGATATGGCAGTACAACAAACCGTTTGCCTGTAATTATACCTGTAATACTTGAAAAAAACTTAGGAAAAGAACTTGAACCAATAAAAATAAAAGGCAAACTAAAAGGTGACTATAGGACTAAGAAATCAGGATTTCTTTCATATCTTCTTCTGCCTTTAGTTGCATCAATAATAATTCTGCCTTTATTTGATAAAATTTCATTTTATCTTCCGCAATTCTATGATTTACTTTTCTTCGTATCCATAATGCTTGAAATTCCTTCTCTATGGCTTATTATTGTTAAGTTAGCAGCTCTTAATACAAGCGGAATTTCAGTTTATGAAGATAATATTCTTATAAGATATTCAAAATGGACTAATTTTTATACTGTTACATCACCAATCAGTAATATAACTAAGGTTGAAATTCAGCAGAATCTTCTGCAGAAAATGAGCGGTCTTTGTTCTGTAAGCATCTCAATTGGTTCAGAAGAACATAAACACTGCATGGTAAGAGCAATGAACATTTCTGATGGTCTGCAAATTTCTGAAATGCTCAACAGCAGAATCAGTACAATTAAGCAGATTAATATTTCAGAAAAATCACTTGACAACAATGACGAAAAATGATAAAATATACAAATGAGCAGACTATGCGGTAGCGGAAACGTTTTAGTTTATGAGGAAAGTCCGGGCATCACAGAGCAGGGTAACTGCTAACAGCAGCCGAGGGTGACCTTAGGGCAAGTGCAACAGAGATATACTGCCATTCTTTATGAATGGTGATGGTGGAAAGGCGAGGTAAGAGCTCACCGGAGTACAGGAGACTGTACTGCCATGTAAACCCTATCCGATGCAACGTCTATTGGTGCTTGTTATTATTAACGTCTGCTCGGCGGATAACAAGTAATGACGGCTTGTGCTTATCGGCGCCGATACGAGCGGATAAATGCCCGCCCACGACAGACACATGCTCATGCGTCTGGTCCTTCTGTTTCAGGTAAAAAAAGAGAGCTTATTCGCTCTCTTTTTTTATCGCCATTTTTTTCTGTATGAAAAACATGTCTGATTTTCATTTTTCATGAACTGTCGTGCAAAATAACTCTGGTCATTGAATCCGCAAATAGGCGCTATTTCTTCAACAGACTTATCAGAAAATCTGAGAAGTCTTTTGCCATAATTTATTCTTGCAGTTATTATATGCTGAAATATGGTCTTTCCGTATATTTTTTTATATTCTCTTGTAAGGTAGTATTTGCTTATATAAAAAGTTGATGAAAGCTTTTCAAGTGTAAGGTCTTCACTGAAATGTTCTTCTATGTATGCATTAATTGAAGAAAGCTTTTGTTTAAGTCCTGTGTCATACTTTCTTTCAGAATCATTTTCAGTAAGTGCAAATGTAAGCATATCAACAATCAGTTTTGAAACAACAGCATCCGATCTCTTTTCTTTCGCTTTGCATTCATTTAAAACAGCTGTGATTAAGCCTACAGCCTTGTCAAAAAAATCAGGATGAAATATATTCTTCGATATATCTGAAAAGTATTCGTAATACTGTCTGGATGTACTGCCGTTAAAACGAAACCACATGATTTCCCATGCATCATCATCTGAACTCTCAAAGCTGTGCGGAACTGAACAATCAATAAAAAAACAGTCCCCCTCAGCAATTGAATGCCTTTCACCATTATATAAAAGCTCACCACGTCCGCTTATTACTGCGAGTATCATAAACATTTCTTCTTCATGTGAAGTAAGAAGTGATGAGTCTTCTTTTTTCAGACAGCCTGTTTCCTGAATGTAAAAAAACGTCTCTTTTACTCTTTTATCAGGATTGCATATTATAAATTCAGAATCTTTATTGCTGAATTTTACACCATTTAAAACCTTCATTTATTTCTCCTTACAGTTTCTTATGTAATGGAAAAGATACTGCTGTGCTATTCCGGCATTTTTTTCCGCAAATTTCGGAAATCCGTCAGGATAATATTCCTGTAAAACACGCTTTATCCACACATCAACCGGAAATGCCTCTGTTCTGTACATTCCGAAAAGAAGTACACATTCTGCAACCTTAGGACCTACTCCGCATATTTTTTTCAGCTGAGCTCTTGCCTCATCAATCGGCATTTCAGCTATAGCTTTAAGATTTATTGTGCCATCAGCAGTTTTCTGTGATGCATCTGCAAGATATTTGGCACGAAAACCACTTCTTAAAAATGCAAGACTGTCTGCTGTTTCACAAGACATCTGCTGATAAGTAGGAAATCCGCCGAAATGTTCACATAGTCTGTTTATTATACCTTTTATTCGTGGGATATTGTTGTTCTGTGAAATGATAAAAGAAATAAGGCATTCCCAGCTATCCTGTTTAAGAAGACGTATACCTCCTGCAAATTTACATGCCTCTGAAAGTGTTTTATCTTCTGAAAACTGCTTTTTAAGCTCTGAATAATCAGTATCTAAATCAAAATAATCCTTCCATGTGCCTAAAAAATCATTTTCATCTGTGTTATGAAAAATAAACTCATTCTCTCTTTTTTTGGAAATAAGCAGTGATTTATTCAGAAAACTGCCTTCATATGTACACTCATAGTCTGATTCAACCTTTCGCCATCTGAAAGCCTGTCCGCAGTCAAGTGTTTCATCAAGGTCAAAATCATTTTGTGAAACAATAATATCCGTACCTTTTATACAATAATCCATATAATTCTCCCTGATAAATAGTTTTAAAAAACTTTTTTTAAGATTAGACTTGATTTTTCTATTAAATTATACTAAAATATAAGAGAGAATACAAGAGTAAGGACTGATTTTTTTGAAAAAAAAATTATTATTAGCTGTTTCTGCTATTTCTGCATCACTTTTATTGTGCAGTTGTTATGAAGGAACACAAATGGTTTCATCCGTTACATTTCCGGATCCTACAGAGCCAACCACAGAACCTGATCCGGCACTCGCTGAAAAATCTTCACTTATAGAAATTCAGAACGGAGCATATATTTATGATACTGTAGGCACTCTTACTGCTACTGAATACAGTGAATGTAATGATTATGCTGATTATCTTTATAAAAACTATCTTCTTAATACCGCTGTTGTCATTGCTGATGATTTAAAGGGATTTACTCCGGAAGAATATTCTGCTCTGATTTACAACGATTTGTTTGACGATGTAGGCAGTGGTATGGTTTTCCTGATTAATAATGGAGATAATACAGATATTCTTTATAAAACCGGACAGTGTCAGAGATTTATTGATGAAACATCAGAGAATGATGAGCTTTACAAGGCAACTACGCATCTTGTTGTTGATGAATACAAAGACGCAATTATGATTATGCTTAAACTGGCTGAAAAATGCCCTAAGAACATAATCGACAATGCTAATATTTTCTCTGAAGATACAGCAAAAAGCTTTAGTCATTCCCTTGAAAGCTGTCCAGACAGCCGGACAAATATTGCAACACACAATAAAACGAGAGTATCAAATGAAGATACTGCAAAAAGTTACTTTGAACGCCGTTATTCAGATGAAGACGGATATATTATTCTGTTTGACAAAAAAACAAGAACTGTAACAGCATACAATGGGGAAGAAATCCCACCCGAAAAACAGGAAGTTATTTCTGCCGCTGCATCAATTGCTGCTAATGATGATTACATTGGTGCACTGAATAAAATTATTGCAGGCTTCGGCGGTTCACCTGTTACGATAAGTGACAGTGATGACGACTATTCATACTATGATTACTCGGATAATGACTATACTGATTATGATTTCGGAGATTATGACGAATAAATCATACTAACGAAAGGAAGAATTATTCATGGGAGAAATGGACTTTTATATCGAATCTATCAATAATTTACCCGCACCATTTGAAGACAATGCATCTCTTCGTGAAAAGGCTGCAAGAATTTTCTATGATTTCATGCAGCTCGGACATCTTTATGACTCAGCAATTAAAGTTGTAAAAACACATCTTGAAATCCTTGATGAAGAATTCAGCCTGAAATTTCAGCGAAATCCTATTCACAATATTGAAGACAGATTAAAATCGCCTCAGTCAATAATGAAAAAGCTTGAAAAAAAAGGTCTGCCAATGACAGCTGAGTCTGCTCAGAAAAATCTGCTTGATATCGCAGGAATAAGAGTAACCTGTTACTACATAAGTGATATATATTCACTTGTTGAAATGCTAAGCAGACGTGACGATTTTACTGTTATCAAAAGAAAAGACTACATAAAACACCCTAAGCCAAGCGGTTACAGAAGTTATCATATGATAGTGAATGTGCCTGTTTATATGTCAAGCTACAAACAGTATGCACCTGTTGAAATTCAGATAAGAACAATTGCAATGGATTTCTGGGCAAGTCTTGAACATCAGCTTAAATACAAGCCGTCTGCACAGATTACTCCTGAAATTTCAGAAGAATTAAAAGAATGTGCTGAAAGAATTGCAGAAACTGATATGCAGATGCAGCGTATTTATATGGAAATTAATGAACTTGATTAAATTCAATCAAAGTATAGACAAATCTGTTTTTTTATGTTATAATTCATATTGGTTTAAAACCATAGATATAAACTAAATAAAGAAAGGAACTTTTAACAATGGCTGAACTTAAATTTGAAATCACTGAGGAAATCGGTGTTATTGGCGAAAACGCAAAGGGATGGAGAAAAGAACTTAACATGGTTAGCTGGAATGACCATGAACCTAAATACGATATTCGTGAATGGGCTCCCGATCACTCAAGAATGGGCAAGGGTGTAACACTTACAGCTGATGAACTCGTTGCATTAAAAGACGTTCTTGCTGGAATTGACCTTGATTCTTTTGAATAATAATCATTAAGCTGTGTATGTTTATGCACAGCTTTTGTATTATAAAAATTTTATAACACAAAATCTTTTTATTCTATTGAAATTTATCTTATTTGTGGTATAATAAAATATGACAGATAAATATTTATTATTTATCAGCCGTAATTATTTTTTACAACAGGAGGAAAACTAATATGAACAAGTATGCCGGCACACAGACGGAAAAAAATCTTGAGGCTGCTTTTGCAGGTGAATCTCAGGCAAGAAACAAGTACACTTATTTCGCATCAAAGGCTAAAAAAGAAGGTTTTGAACAGATTGCTGCTCTTTTCTTAAAGACAGCTGAGAATGAAAAAGAACACGCTAAAATGTGGTTCAAGGAATTAAACGGTATTGGCGATACTGCTGAAAACCTTAAAGCTGCTGCTGATGGTGAAAACTATGAGTGGACAGATATGTACGAAGAATTCGCTAAGACAGCTGAAGAAGAAGGCTTTCCTGCACTTGCTGCTAAGTTCCGCCTTGTAGGTGCTATTGAAAAGCATCACGAAGAACGCTACCGTGCATTACTTCACAATGTAGAGGCACAGGAAGTATTCGCTAAGAGCGAGGTTAAGGTTTGGGAATGTCGTAACTGCGGTCATATTGTTGTTGGCACAAAGGCACCTGAAGTATGTCCGACTTGTGCACATCCAAAGAGCTATTTTGAAGTAAACGCTGAAAATTATTAATCAGTAAAAAATTAAAACCGCTTTTGTTATCCTTAGCAAAAGCGGTTTTTTATGTATATATTTATTATTCCATTACAGGTATGAATGCAACTGCATTAAGCTTTTCAGCTTTTGCCTTTGCTTCAGCAAATGTAAGTTCATTGGAAATAACGAATGAAATTCCATTTTCGTGTTCGTATGTTTCAACGTCTTCAATAACAGTATTTACAGGTACTCTGAAATACCAGCGTGACTTGTAACTGTCGATGCTTTCAACAAATGAATTATCTTCAACAGATTCCCAGCTCTGTGAGAATACTGTTACATTGTGCTTAACAGCCTCGATTACATCACCAAGAACAGCACTTGCTGTAGGGAGCTTACCGGCACCTCTGCCGTAGAACATTGTCTTGTCAACACCATCTGCATAAACAAGAACTGCGTTGAATACATCGTTTACACCTGACATGATATTATCATAGCTTACAAGTGTAGGCATTACTGATGGAAGAATCTTGCCGTTTTCAAGCTTTGTAACAGATGCAACAAGCTTTATTGCATATCCAAGAACATCTGCCGCTGCTACATCACAAAGTTCAACATCTGAAATACCCTTTGTGTAAACACTTGACGGATAAACATGCTTGCCGTAAACGAGTGATGAAAGAATACAGATTTTTCTGCAGGCATCATGACCTTCTACGTCAGCAGTAGGGTCTTTTTCAGCATAACCAAGCTGCTGTGCAAGTGAAAGGGCATCTGCAAATGCCATATTTTCATTATACATTTTTGTAAGAATAAAGTTTGTTGTACCATTAAGGATACCGGCAATCTTTGTAATATCATTAGCTGCAAGGCAACGATGAAGCGGTCTGATAATCGGAATAGCACCGCCTACACTTGCTTCGAAGAAGAAATTACAGTTATGTTCTTTAGCTGCCTGGAGAAGAATGTCACCTTTTTCAGCAACAAGCTCCTTGTTTGATGTTGAAACACTCTTGCCCTTTTCAAGACAAGCCTTTACAAATGTGAATGCAGGCTCAACACCGCCCATACATTCAGCAACAGCTGTTACTTCATCATCATTAAGGATATCATCAAAATTCTTTGTAAATTTGTCTGCGTACGGAGAATCAGGAAATTCTCTTAAATCAAGTATATACTTGACATCCATTTCAGTTCCTGCACGTTTTTCAATGCTATTCTTATTCTTGTAGAAAAGCTCAACGACACCTGAACCTACAACACCATGACCTAAAACTGCAAATTTGACTGACATAAAATAAAACCTCCGTAAATTACTCGGCAGACAGAATTTTTACTTCCAGAACACCGTCGAGTTGAGTAATTGAATTTAATCCGGCAAGCTGTGTGTCGGAATCATCTGAAAGCCTTAGTGAAATATTCACCTGTGCCGCACCATCAACAGGAATACTCTGATTAACAGTGAGAATATTAGCATTCAGATTATGTAAAAATACAAGTGCGCTTGACAATACACCAGGAGTATCACTCAGCAGAAGATATAAATTAACAATCTTCTGAGTAAAAAGCTCCTCATATGAGAACACGCTGTCCTTATATTTATAATAAGCACTTCTTGATATACCGATTCTGCGGCAGGCAGAAACAAAACTTTTTTCGCCTTTCTGTGCCATAAGCTTTTTTACTTCCAGTACCTTCGTAAATACATCGGGAAGTATTCTTGAATCAGCAACTATCAGCTGAGATTTGTTTTCCATAGAAATAATCCTCATCTAAAGAATGCAAATTTTAAAATTGTCCGTTTGTGGTGAACAATTGTACATTACTTAATTACTATATCACTTTTCAGTTATTTTGTCAAGCATTTCAGCAGACAAAAGCGTACTAATAAAATGATTTGTTAATTTTAAACGAAAAAATCTGTTTTTCTTGATTTTATTGGAAAACAGCACTATCTGTCTGTTGAAAAAATAAATACCGCACAAAGAATATCAGATTAATGCTTTGTGCGGTGTTTTATTTTTAGTTAATCAGCTTCACTGAGAATTTTTTGTCTGTATGCATAAGCAGACTGTTCCTGTTTATTATCACCATAATTATAATAAACGTGTCCGACAAGTGCGTCAGGAAGATACTGCTGTTTTACATAATGATTCTTATATGAATGAGGATATTTGTAATTTTGTCCGACTACAGCAGCACCTTTTCCGTCAAAGTGCTTATTTTGTAAATGACGTGGAAAATCGAGTGCATCACATGAACGTAAATCTTCTATTGCCGCATCTATAGCAGATTCAGCGCTGTTTGATTTCGGAGCTGTTGCAAGAAGTATTATTGCCTCTGCAAGCGGTATACGAGCCTCAGGAAGTCCAAGCTGCAGTGCAGAGTCAACACACGCTTTTACTATAGCTATTGCCTGAGGATATGCAAGTCCGATATCCTCAGCAGCAATAACAAGCAGACGACGGGTGAGTGAAATAATATCTCCCGCCTCAATAAGTCTTGCTGCATAGTGCAGAGCCGCATTCTCATCAGAACCACGGATTGATTTCTGCAATGCTGAAAGTATATCATAATGCTGGTCACCGTCTCTGTCATAACGCATATTACTGCGCTGTGCAAGAATTTTAAGTGAATCCTCTGTAACCGTAACTTTTCCTTCTGACATTTCTCCGCATACAACAGCAAGTTCAGCGGTATTCATTGCTTTTCGTACATCTCCGCCGCAACTGTACGCAATTTTTTCAATTATGCTGTCATCAGCATCAACTGTATATCCATTCTCTTCTGAAATAATACGAAATGCACGACGAATAGCAGGGGAGAGCTGCTGTGCTGTTACAGGCTTGAACTCAAATACTGTACTACGGCTTATTACAGCGTTATATACTGAAAAATACGGATTTTCTGTAGTTGACGAAATAAGTGTTATATCGCCGTTTTCGATATATTCAAGCAGACTTTGCTGCTGTTTCTTATTCAAGTACTGAATCTCATCCAGATAAAGAAGAATACCATTTTCCGAACCGAATGTACCAATATCCGCAACAACATCTTTAATATCAGAAATTGATGCATTTGTTCCGTTAAGTTTATAAAGTGACATTCCACAGTTTTCAGCAATAATACGGGCAACTGTGGTCTTTCCGACTCCCGACGGACCATAAAAAATCATATTAGGAACTATTCCACTGTCAATGATTTTGCGTAACGGTTTGCCTTCTGCAAGAAGATGCTCCTGTCCTACAACATCTTCAAGTGATTTAGGACGAATCTTATCGGCTAATGGTACAGACATATTTATTCTCCTTTAAAATAATAATAAAAAAAGAGTGCACAGTTGTTTTCTGTGCACTCAAAAGACTAAAATCAGCCGATTTCAACGATTTCGCCGTAAAGCTCTCTTGGAGCACCGATTGCATTTGACTCATCAGTATCAATGTGCATAGCACGAGCATACTTGTCAGACACACGACATACAACGTCACCGAGAACAGCACTTCTCTCAGGTGTAGCAACCTTTACCCATACAACCTGCTTGTCAACAACACCGAGTTCTTCAGCATCAGCAGGAGTAAGGTGAATGTGTCTCTTAGCAACGATAACACCTTCACTGAGTTCAACTTCGCCGCATGGACCAACGAGCTTGCATGCACCTGAACCAGCAATATCTCCTGATTCCTTGATAGGAGCAGCAATACCGATTGAACGAGCATCTGTAGCTGAAAGCTCAACCTGAGTTTCAGGACGAACAGGTCCGAGAATAGATACACCAGCAAGTTCCTTTTTAGGTCCAATAACTGTAACTCTTTCTTCACATGCAAACTGACCAGGCTGTGAAAGATCCTTCTTCTTTGTAAGCTCATAGCCCTTGCCAAAAAGAACTTCAAGATGTTCCTGAGTAACATGAACGTGACGAGCAGATGTTTCAACAATAAAATTCTTAGCCATTTTTAATTACCTCCAAAATTTGCAGACTATAATCTGCTGATATACTATTATTTTACACCATTTTACAGAAAAGGTCAAGTACTAAAGAAAAATAATTATACAGTTTTTATACAAAATAAAAAACCCATCATAAATGATGGGTTTTGGCGTGCCTGGAGGGATTCGAACCCCCGACCTACTGGTTCGTAGCCAGTCACTCTATCCAGCTGAGCTACAAGCACATCGTTCAACGACTTAATTATTATATCACGTTATTCTTAAATTGTCAAGCACTTTTTGATAAATCGTCATCATGCACTTATTATTCAACTGAGCAAAGAATATATTAACGCATATGTAAAAAAACTAAAAATTGCTTGACTTTTCCTGATAAGTTTGGTATAATAATATCTGTTGTGAGACATTAGCTCAGTCGGTAGAGCATACGCCTTTTAAGCGTAGGGTCGAGGGTTCAAATCCCTCATGTCTCACCATGAGTTATATCCCAGTATTTAGTCATTGGCTAAATACTGGGATTTTCTTTTATTTTGTTAAAGAATTAAGATTGTTCACTCAGATAAATACTGACACGATTTTGAATTATTTCAGCAGTTTTCTCAGCTGAACGTTCATCAGCGAAATAAGCTGCTGTTTCTTCTGTTACAATATCTTGAATTTGAACATCAGACTTTATTGAATTCTTTAAAGCTGCTCGTATAAATTCATCATTTCTTCTGGATTCCTTCTCAGTAAACGGTTGCAATTCTACTGTTACAAACTCATCTGAACTATCAGGCGGATAGTATATATATTCGTCACTATTCTTTTCTTCACCAGTTTCAGAATCTATATATGTATGACTTGTACAGAAATAATCAAGCTGTTCTTTATAGTATTTTTCTAATCCTGAGAAATTGGAAGAATTTTCATAGTAGTTGTTGCTGTCCTCGCTGAATAAATAATATTTCAGGAAATCCCATGCTCCTTCGATATTTTTGGAATTAGCCATAATTCCATATCCGCCGATGGGCATAGAGATTGCATTAATATTATCCTCGCTTGGAAAACCGATAAAAATAACATTTTCGTCACTGTAAACCTGCTGATATTCTCTGAAATATGAGAATCCGTATATTTCTGTTTTCTGAACAAGGACTTCATCTTTTCTGAATGCATTTATATCACAATCTGCTCCACTGTTGATTTCGGTGTTTCTTGCGGCATTTGGTGCCAGACCTATGTTGTTGTTTTTTAGAAATTTCATTGTTTCGATAAATTCAGCTGAATTAAAACGACATTCAGCAGTATCTTTATCATAAAAACGAGAGAAAACCAATAATTCATCAAGCATATAATTCATATCCAAATACTGAGATGAATATGTAAATAACATATTTTCAGAATTCGCTTTATATATTTTCTCTAATTCGTCAAGGCTCCATGAGTTTAAGCCATTTGCAAATTTTTCTTTTATCATATACGAATTCACACCAAAAGATTGTGCTATCTGCAACAGTTTTCCATTTGTTTCCAAGCTTTCAAGAAATCCATCGAGGAAATCATTTCTGTTTATTTCCGCATCGTTGTCAATAAGCTTGTACATATCAACAAAAAGAGATTCTTTATTTCCAAAATTTTCTACCGGAGCATAAGAATTGAAAAGAACAATATCTGGTGCATTGCCTGAAATTATATCAAGGTCAAGTGAACGTATCGCATCTTCAATAAGCTCTGAACGATAGTTTACAACTTCTATCTTATTATCTTCACTTTCAGAATTATATTTCTTAATAAGTTCATTGTACGGATCATATTCACTTATTGCAACGTTAGCTAACTTTATGATATTTTTAGTTTTTATCTCCGAAATATCACGTTGAGATAAGAGTCTCATTGATGTTTTACCGTTAATCTCTCTCAACAGAACAGTATATTCATCATTGTTTACCATTTCAATATCAAGAATATCACTTGTTCTGAAATCATTCTCCGAAAAATCAGAAAGCTTTTCCCATTTATTATCTTTTAAACCATGCAAACCATTTGGAAGTACAGCAGATATTCTGTAATCACCTTTACCACCGCATATGGCTTGTGTATAGTCGGTAAGCTCACCGCATTCAACTTCTTCTGTAATGTTCCCATTATTGAGCGTACCTAAAAACATATTACTGTTTTGGCTCATAAGGACAGCTGGAGAACCGTTGCTGTCATTAACAATTCCACAAACAATTCGTCTGCCTGTATCAACATTTCCTTTGAAATTACCGTTTGCATCAATGTACACAAGACTTTCACGATTTATATTGATATAAAATCCGTCCTCTGCATAGATCATTTCTGTAAAATAGTCATCAGGCGACAAGATTTCACCAAGATTATATGTGTTTTCGATATTCCCATTACTGTCAAATGTGTATATAAATGTTTCTTCGTCAAGGGTAGTGAGAACAGCTGTTTTTCTTGATTTCATCAATGCGGCGGTTTTAATTACTTCATCTTCATGTGGAGAAAATATAAAAGATTTTTTCTCAGCAAATTGAGTATTGGTAATATATCCGCTGTATTCACCCGAATTCAGCTTGCCGAATATGAAATAGTCCCTGTCACGAATATCTGTGCAGAGAATTTCTGAAAAATCATCCGCCATATTTATATCGGCGGATTTGAGAGACAGCATTTCCGATTGAATCGTTTCGGATGGTTTGTCCTGTTTGGTACAGCCTGCACCCATTGAAATCGTTGCAATTGCTAAAAGAAATGTAATTAATTTTTTCATAAAAAACCTCCTAAAAATAGTTTTCATAAGTAAGTGAATTTCAAAGGCAAAAAAGACGAAATTCAAATCAAATTTGTACACTTGCACAATTATGTTGTTGTTAATCTGTGTAATGTTTATAGCTTTTAATATTGAATTATAATATTCATGTATTTGTATTTAATTTTGCATTCTATTAAATATTAAAAAAATCGGTCTGAGATAGTCTCAAACCGATTTTACATCTTATTGATTATAAATGGAACCACTTCTTCAGCATTTTTTCACTGCCGAGTACTAAGATTGTTTCTCCATCACGAAATACTGTGTCTGGAGTAATCTCAGGATTAAGTTTTCCGTTTGCCTTTACAGCAAGGATATTGACATTGTATTTTCTTCTGATATCAAGACTTCCGATTGTGTGACCTAACCATTTGTCAGGAATGTCAACTTCATAAATTGAATATTCACCAGGAAGCTGTATGTAATCATGAATATGGTCAGCTGTGTATCTGATAGCTGCCCATGACGCAAGCTGTTTCTCTGGATATACAACTTCATCTGCACCGTTTCTAAGCAGAAATTTACGCTGTGATTCATTTGCCGCTCTTGATACTATATAGTTCGCACCAAGTTCTTTAAGCTGATATGTTACTTCAAGTGATGTCTGAAAATTCTCTGCAACTGTTACTATACACACATCAAAATTGCGTACACCGATTGATTTAAGCAGTGAAATATCCGATGCATCTCCAATCTGAGCGTTTGTAACAATATTCATTACATTATTTATTCTTGTTTCATTTACATCAATTGCCATTACTTCATGACCGATATTATAAAGTTCCTGTGCAATATGAGTACCGAATCTGCCCATACCGATAATTAAAACTGATTTCATAACATTTCTCCTTTTATCCAACTGTAATTCTTTCCTGTGGAAGTTTTGCAACATCTGACTGTTTCTTTGAAACAGCCGCATAAATCATAGTAAGTCCACCCACTCTGCCTATAAACATAAGTAAAATAATAATAATTCTTGATGCACTGCAAAGCTGTGTTGTAAGACCAAGTGAAAGTCCTACAGTACCTACAGCTGATGCACATTCAAAAAGACATTCTCTTATCGGAACACCTTCGATTGTGAAAATACCCACGGCAGATGCCATAAACAGCATAAGATACAGCATAAGTATTGCCGATGCGTTCTGAACTGTTTCTTCCGAAATACTTCTTCCGAACATTTTTGTCTGTTTGTTTCTTCTGAATACAGAAAAAGTTGATGCAAAAAGAACTGCAACTGTAGTAGTTTTTAAACCACCTGCTGTTGAACCAGGTGAACCGCCTATAAGCATGAGAAAAATCATAATTACAGTTGAACCGCCAGACATCTGACTTAAATCAACAGTATTGAAACCTGCTGTTCTCATTGTAACAGATTGAAACAATGATGCAAGTACACCATGACTTGTACTCATAGACCATCTGCTGTCTGAAAAATCAAAGAAATAAAAATAAACAGCCGGAATAACAATAAGCAACAGAGAAGTTAGTAAAATAGCCTTACTCTGCATACTGTATTTCTTTATTTTGAACTTATTGACAACAATATCGTTCCATGTATTGAAACCAATACCGCCGATAACAATCAGTAAAATAATTATGATATTAAGATACCATTCACTTGAAACGCTTGTAAGTGACGAAAATTTTTCCTTAGTTCCCATAAGGTCAAATCCTGCATTACAGAAAGCTGAAACTGAATGAAATACAGAGTACTTTATTCCATCAAGCAAGCCATATTCTTTGCAGAATCTGAATGACAGAAAAAACGCTCCCAAAGCCTCAAGCGCAAGCGTTATCTTTACAGAAAATAACGTAAATCTGATAATTCCGCCAGTATTTGATGCTGAAATCGACTCCTGCATAAGGCCTCTCTGCATAAGACCGATTTTTCGTCCTGATATCCATGCAATCCACATAGCGATTGTAATAACTCCAAGACCGCCTATCTGAATAAGCGTAAGAAGAACACATTTTCCGAATGTACTCCAGTAAGTAGCCGTGTCCTGTACAACAAGTCCTGTTACACAGGTAGCTGATGTTGCAGTAAACAATGAGTCAAGAAACGGTGTAACCACTCTTTCTTTGCTTGAGATAGGGAGCATAAGCAAACCTGTACCAAGCAGAACAATTAAGGCAAAACTTATAATAATAATTTGAAATGCCGATAAACGTCTTAATATTTTCATTTTAATCACCCATATTATTATAACATAGTGATTAAAAAAAATCAATAGTGGTGATTAATTGTTAAAACAATATAAAATCATCTGTTATTAACGCTCTCAGGATACAGATCATGGTGTACAAGTCTGTCCCATGCAACCTGTTCCCATTTAGTACCTTTTTCGCCATAATTACAGTACGGATCAATTGAAATACCGCCTCTTGGAAGGAATTTTCCCCACACTTCAATATATAAAGGATCCATAAGTTCTATAAGATCATTCATGATAATATTTACACAATCCTCATGAAAATCGCCATGATTACGAAAACTGAAAAGATAAAGCTTTAACGATTTGCTCTCTACCATTTTTATTTTCGGAACATATGAAATATATATGGTTGCAAAGTCAGGCTGTCCTGTTATAGGACAAAGACTTGTAAATTCAGGACAGTTGAATTTAACAAAGTATTCTCTGTCGGGATGCTTGTTTTCAAATGTTTCAAGCACTGCTTTGTCATAGTCTGACGGATACTTTGTATTTTGATTTCCTAAAAGGGTAATACCTTCTTTTTCCTTGTTTCTTTCTTCCATTTCAATCACTCCTATCTGTCAAGTGCAGGATCTTTAATTCCGTTTTTAGCAAAAGCATCTGCTCTGTCACGACAAGTTCCGCACATACCGCACGGTTTATCTCCGCCCTCGTAACAGCTCCATGTCAGGTGATATGGAACATCAAGTCTTATTCCCTCAGCTACTACATCTGCCTTTGTAAGATTTACAAACGGAGCCTCTATCTTTAACTGCTGTCCGCTTCCAAGCCATATCGCTGTATTCATAGCATTATTGAATTCTGAACTGCAGTCCGGATATGCATTGCCTGCTGAATCATCACTGTGTGCTCCATAATAGATAACCTCACAGCCGTTTGCAAGTGCTATACTTGATGCAGATGAAAGAAAAAGTCCGTTTCTGAACGGAACATATGTAGAAACAGGCTTTCCGTCAGTTTTTTTAAGCTGTTCCGAATAGCTTTCCTTTGGAATTTCTCCGTTACTGCCCTTTAAAAGTGTGCAGTCTGAATCTGCAAATATCAGTGCAAGGTCAAGCGTTTTAAGTGTAACACCATAATACTCTGCAACTTTCTCAGCTGATTCTATTTCCTTTGTATGCTTTTGGCCATAATAAATTGCAAGAGCCATAACCTCAGATGCTCCGTATTTTTCAACAGCAAGTGCCAGACAGGTTGTACTGTCAAGTCCTCCGCTGAACAAAACAAGTGCTTTCATTTTAAGTTCTCCTTATCTTGATATTAAATTCTGCAGTGAATAGTCGGTGCGAAACTTTCCACGCATTGTATGCGTTATTGTCTGTGCAGATGTGTTTTTTATTCCTCTTGCGGTCATACAGCTGTGTGTACCGCTTATGACGACTCCGACATCATCCGAACCTGTTGCCTCAGCGATAATATCCGCAATATCTGAACCAAGACGTTCCTGCAGCTGTAAACGTTTTGCTGCCATATCGCATATTCTTGCTATTTTACTCAGACCTATTACTCTTCCTTTCGGAATGTAAGCAACATTCACCTTCACATCATACATAAGCGCCAGATGATGTTCACAATAGCTGAAAATCTCAATGTCACGCACTACAACAGCTGACGAATCATCCGAGCTTTCAAATGTTTTGCTGAACATCTCAGCAATCTCATGATTTGAATAGTTCATACCCTCAAAAACTTCTTCATACATACGGGCAACACGCTCAGGAGTTTCAGCAAGACCTTCTCTGTCAGGGTCATCACCAAGAGCAATGAGAATTCCACGGATATGTTCTTCTATAGCTTTTTTGTCAATCATTCGTCATACTCCTTTCGCATTCGGTTCCCATATAAATTTATGTAACTGTAACTGTAATTTTACACCATTCATTTTATGTTTTTTCATAAACTCAACCATGTCTGACGGCTGTATTTTGCTGAAAACAGGGCTTAAATATACCTTGCATTTTTCTGTAAGAGTAAATTCTTCAATAATCTGCAAAGCACGTTCAAGGTCAGACAAATCACCGCATACAAATTTCACTGTATCATTCATGTTCAGTAAATTGAAATTATCATTGCACATATACTTTTCCATAAGACTCGAAGGCAGTTTGTAATCCATAGTAAAAGAAGGACGAAATTCTGACTTACAGAATTCATTAAGCGAAATACTGCCGTTTGTTTCAATTTCCACTCTAAAGCCAAGCTTTCCGAGTTCATTTATCAGAACAGAAATGTTTTTCTGTAAAAGCGGTTCACCGCCTGTAAGCGTAATATTATGAATATTACAGCTTAATGCAAGTTTGCATATATCATCAGCAGACAAAAGTTCAACATGTACATCGGGAAGATTAGCCCATTTAGTATCACAGTAACTGCATTCAAGATTACAGCCTGAAAAACGAATAAACAGTGCAAGTTCACCGACAGCCTGTCCTTCACCATTAATACTTACAAAATGTTCCGCTACAGGAAAGATTAGATTACCGTTCATTTCTGCACCTCATAAGATGCGCAGTTATCAGGTGTTTCATAGACAGTAGAACGCAGAACAGGAATTCCTTTATCTCTCAGAATGTCATAAAAATGTTTTGCGAAATTCTCAGCAGTAGGACGGAAGGGAACAGGTATCTGACGAAATCCTTCATTGTCAAGCGCCTTAACAGTTTCGGGACGAAGAGAATTTTCCTCATAAATAAAAGCATGGTCAAAGCTGTCTGCAACTGAACGTACTTCTTTTTTCAAATCACCGAAATCAATAACCATACCACGCTTTTCGCCTTCATACTGAAGAAGCTCACGCCCTACTTCAATTTCAATCACCCAATGGTGACCATGCAGATTAGCACATTTTCCATTATAGTCTGCAAGGAAATGCGCACTGTCAAATGATGCAGATGTTTTCAGAATATACATATAAAATCTCCTAAAAAAGCCCCTCTGCACATACAGAGGGGCATAATGATACTATAAATAATTATATTTCATCAGCCCTGGTTTTGTTTAATGACAGGATGGTGCAATCGAACTGTCAGTGAGAAATCTCACGATTTATAGTATAACACAGGGGAGTGGCATTGTCAATGATATTTAGTTTATAAGGGTATATAATGAAAAGCCTGAGAATAATTCAATCATTCCCAGGCTTTAATTTTATTTTACCGATTTATACTGTTTTACAGAAAGATTTCTTACTGAATTAAGTACAAGCAGCATTGCTGTACCTGAATCTGCAAATACCGCAAACCACATACTCGGCATACCAAGTAAACCGAAAACAAGTACTGCCGCTTTTATTACAAGTGCAAATATGATGTTCTGATATGCTATGCTCTGTGTTCTGTCTGCGATTTTCTTTGAATATACCACTGACTCAGGCTCTGAATTAATAAATACTGCATCTGCTGCCTCAAGTGCAAGGTCTGAACCGCTCTGCATTGCTCCGCCAACATCTGCGCCTGCAAGTACAGGTCCGTCATTTATTCCGTCACCGACAAACATTACAGGACCATATGTGAAACGTAAATTTTCAATTTCCTTTAACTTTTCATCAGGAAGAAGTTCACCCTTTACTGTTTCAACTCCAAGCTTTTGAGCAGTTATATTGGCATTTTCCTTCTTATCACCAGTAAGCATAGCTGTGTGAATTCCCATTGCATTAAGCTGTGCAATTGCATCAGATGATGTCTTTTTCAGCGAGTCTGAAACTACCACACGGCCTTCTGCCTTGCCGTTTACTGCAATGTAAACTACACTGCCGCTTTCTGCAAGCTGTCCCTTTGGAATTGCTACATTATATTCACGCATCATTCTTTCGTTTCCGCAGAGAACTGTTCTGCCGTTTACAACCGCCTCAACACCTCTGCCTGCAATTTCTGATACCTTTTCCGGTTCACCAAGCTTTAATTTGTTTCTGTTGCAGTATTCAACAATACTCTGTGCAACAGGATGTGTTGATGCAACCTCACAGCTGCCGCAAATCTGAAGAAGATGTCTGTTTCCAAGTACACCGAATGACTGTACCTGTGTTACTGTAAATGTACCATTAGTAAGTGTTCCTGTTTTGTCAAATGCAATTGCCTTTACCTTTGCAAGTGCCTCAATTGATGTACCGCCCTTGAAAAGAATACCAAGCTTTGATGCGGCACCTATACCTGAGAAATATGCAAGCGGTACACTAAGCACCAGTGCACAAGGACAACTGATTACAAGGAATGTAAGTGCTGCAAATATCCATTTCTGCCATTCACCTGTGACAATCGAAGGAACAATTGCTGTAATGAGTGCTATGATAAGCACAACAGGTGTATATATCTTTGAAAATCTTGTAATAAAGCGTTCAATTGAAGGCTTTGATGCAGATGCATCTTCAACAGCCTCGGCAATTTTAGCTACCATTGATTCATCAGCAGATGCTGTTGTTCTGATTGTAATACCTTCTGTAAGATTGATACAGCCTGAGTAAATAGGATCACCTGCACGAACTGTAACAGGAACAGGTTCACCATTGATTGCAGATGTATCAATTCTTGACTTTCCTGATTCAACCACACCGTCAGCCGCAATTCTTTCTCCGACTTTAATTCTGAGAATATCACCGACTTTAATTTCTTCTGATGGTCTTCTTACAAATTCACCGTCAACAAGAATATCAGCCTCGTCAACTTTAAGTGATGCTGTTTCTGTAATTGCTTTACGGCTCTTTGAAACCGCATAGTCTTCAAAAAGTTCACCGATACGGTAGAAAAGCATAACTCCGACAGCCTCAGGGAAATCACCAAGAATAAATGCACCGATCGTTGCAACTGTCATAAGGAACTTTTCATCAAAGAATTTCTTTGCCTTTACATTTCTTACTGTTGCCTTTAAAACATTTATACCTAAAAGCAGATATGAAATAATGAACAATGCCAGTGTAACAGGGAAGAAATCCGCAACCTTTTTACAGATAACTGCGCCAATGAAAACAATAATTCCGAGAACAAGCTGTGCAAATTCAATTGAAACTGTTCCTTTTTCATCGTCTTCTTCTGTTTCTTCGTAAAGCACAGCTGAAGTATTCTGACTTTCAGCTTTTATTTCTGAAACAACAGTATTTTCAGTTTCATTCTCTGATTCAGCCTTTACAGCAGATTCATTTTCCTTAATTTCATTTGTCTCAGAAACAGCAGTTTCAGTTTTAACTGTTTTAACACGTTTTTTAATTGTAATAGGTGCATCATTGTACATGTCACCAAGAATTTCCTTATATTCATCAACGAATTCAGGTTCTTCACAGTGTTCCTTTGAATGCTCCTCAATTATCTCGGTTTCTTCTGATTGTTCAGATGTTTCAGCTACAGCTTTCTGCTGTATTTTAGCTTTTTCATCAAGTTCTCTGACAATATCTTCTGCTCTGCTTTTTTCCTTTTTGTTTAACTCAATAAGTTCAACTCCCGGTTCTATTTCAGATGCAGTTTTCTGCATTTTTTCAATAAGTTCATCAGTGAATAATGCTTTGATTTTGAATTTTTTCATAGGGAAATTAAGTGATGCCGACTCTACACCATCAAGCTTTCCCAAAGCCTCCTCAATTTCAGCACCACAGTGTGCACAATCAAGGTTTTCGATAGAAAACTGTCTTATTTCCGGAACATTCTTAACAGCAGATGTTTCGTTAAGTTCTGAAATAATTTCATTAATCATGCTTTTTCTCTGTGAATTTCTTGCAGAATAGGGGATAATCTCTATATCCGGCTCAACCTTTGATGCTGTCTTATAGATTTCATCTATGAGTTCATCAGAAAAACGTGCAGTAATTTTCAGTTTCTTTAAAGGATAATTCAATACTACCTCATCTACACCGTCAATCTTTTTGACAGCCTCCTCAACCTCAGCACCGCAGTGTGCACAGTCAAGATTCTTTATCTCAAAAAGCTTTGTAACTGATTCAAGCACAGGAACTATCTCAGTGCCCGGTGAAACAGCAGATACAGTATCATTTATAACATCAATAATACTATCAGAAAAATCTCCCATAATCTTTAATTTGCGAACAGGGAAGTTAATAACAGCAAATTCTATGCCTTCAAGCTTATTGACAGCATTTTCAATTGCAGAACCTGTTTCGGCACTTGTAAGATTAATAATAGAATAGTCCTTTTCCATATGTCACTGTCCTTTCAAATATGAATGGTTGTTCATATGTTATATGACACCATAATATTCATTAATTGTCAATAGAAATGAAAGATTTTCTTGCTTTTATCACAAAATAATGTTACAATACATATATGCACATTCTTCATATGGTTATTTTACTTCATAAAACAAGTTATGAGATGTGTATATAAAAAACATATACAGCTATAAATAATAAAGATGTGATTTTCAAAAAAAACTGAAAAATTTTTCGTCTTTTTTGCCGCTTAAAATCACTTATATATGAAAGCTTTCAAAATATCCTGACGCAGTAATTTCGTATCGGTATTAAAATTGCGCAAATATGCCGATATTTCGCTGTCTCAGAGAAAAGGAGTGAGTTTATGGCTGTAGAAACAAAATCAATCAGCGGAGGTGACCGAGCCATTTCGTCTTTATTTAATTTCAAAAAAGCTGAAAAAAAGGCAGACGATGTTAATATTCTCATAGAGAAATGTTCATCTTCCAAAGAATGCCTTGCAGAGCTTTATCATATGTTTAAGCAAAGTGTGTTTGCTGTAGCTTTCAGTATTACATCAGACTACCATTTATCCGAGGATTGCGTTTCAGAAACCTTTATCCGACTGACACAAACAAAAAATTTCAATTCTTCAAAGGGAGACGGTAAAGGCTATATTCTCACTTTAGCACGCAACGTTGCTTTTGAACTTCGCCGACGACATAAAAGAGATAATACGAGCTTTGTTATTCAGAGCTACGGCGATGCAGAACAAACTGTCGAAGACAGTATTTACATAAATCAGCTCATGAAACATTTAAACGACAAGCAAAGACAGATAGTCGTTTTAAAATGCTGTGCAGAGCTAACATTCAAGCAAATCGCAAAAATCATGAAATGCCCCGAATCTACCGTAAAATCAAGGTACCAGAAGGCTATATCAGTATTAAATGAAAAGGCAGGTGAATAGCGGTGAAATCAAATGATATCAATACAAACAAGGATGTTGAAAAATTGCTCACAGACAAAATGAACGAGCTTTCAGATAATGTAGATTGTCTGGATAAAATCATTGCGAGAGCGTTTCCTGACGAGGATTCGGTTTTTACAGACAGCGAGTTCACCGTTACAGGTCTTGAAAATATTACGGGCAGACGGAATTATGCTCCTTTCATAAAATTTGGTGTTTTTGCCGCCTGTGCGGTATTCTGCATAGGTATTCTGCCGAAAACAACAGCTTTCAGAGAGGCTCTTTCAAATTTCAGTTCTTCAACAAACGGCCGTGCTTTCAATTCGGTTTTAAGAGATTTCAAAAATGCTACAGAAGATATAAGCGATTACCGAATATATGATATTTCTCTTGATGAATATGTAAAGAATGATGTAATTATCACTCCGCTTTATTCATGTCCGTTTGAATATTCAAGCGCAGAAGATATCAGAGTAAGATTATATATCCGAACAATAGGGGACACCCTTACAAATCAGATGTATGCTGTTGAATACTGCGATACCTATTCAGAATCAAATATACTGGCAATTGCAGACACAGGTTCAAAATTCACTCTTAGAGATATCGAAAAATATTCAGCAGAGACAAACGACAACAAAACTGTTTATGAAAACGAATCATGTGATATAATGGCATCAGCTGTTTTATCAAATGACAGATACGGAAATCTTACAGACAAAGAAAGCAATGCAGTTACAGCCGCATCATTCGTACAGGAATGTTTTTTCAAAGCTGACGATGAAATACTCAAACTTGCAAGCTATATTTTCTATTATAATAAAAATGACGTTCCTGACAAATACTATTATGATATGGTTACATTCGATGAAAATGGCAATGACCTTGAATTATATGCACCCAAATACAGCATGAAATTATGGAACAGGGCAGTATACTGTGACGGCACATCAGCTATGCAGAAAACGAATGTATTGGGCTTTGAAAAAACAGATATACAAACTGATAATGTAACGCCAAACAGCGTTTATATGATGCCGTATACTTCAAATTCAAAAACAGACAGCACAAATCTTTCTCCGATTAATAATCTTGAAATTCACAGATACGAACAAAAAGATATGGGTATTATCGGAACAATAAATACACCATATGATGTATCAAATCGTTCACAGCTAAAAATTTACCATTCATCAGAACTATCATTCCTGTTATTTTCAAGCTATATTACTCCTAAAATAGTAATCAAATCTGATTATCCTGTTGATAAGTCGGAATTTAAATTAAAGGATTTACAAACATTCTCCGAAAACATTTACGAATCAGACAGAGCTTTAGCTGAAGAACTTGAAGAAAAGCAAAGATTACAGGAAGAAATGAAAAGAATTATCGCAGAAGAAGACGCAAGAATCACAAGAGAAACAGAAGAAAAATACAGAAAACAGGCTGAAGAAGAAAGTAAAAAAGCAGAAACAAGCATTTCAGAAGAACAACAACAAAACAAAAAATAGAAAAAGAACGATAACTCGCTCAAAGTTTACAAAAGAAAGTTCAATATAGTTAGTGTCTCTGCTTTTACAGCGGAGGCACTAATTTTTTTGTTCCGCCAAATTTCTACCGAAATTTCTTATTAAATAGTTGACTATTTGTCTTTTTTATGGTAAAATATAAAATAGTATTGTTATATACCACTTGACAAAACATGTATTTGTCATGAAAACAGGTATACATATTCTTTTCGCAAAAGGAGGTTTTCTTAATGAAAAAAGATGAAATCAAATATGTCTGGACAGACAAAAAGCGTACAATTTTCGGACTTCCGCTTTCTTTTACACGCTACTTCCTTACAGAATCAAAGTTTATCACACGCACAGGTTTTTTAAGCGTGGATGAGGATGAAATAGACCTTTATAAGATTATTGATAAAAAAATCAAAAAGCCTTTTGGTCAGAGATTATTCGGCTGTGGTACTCTTGTTATTTACAGCAAGGATGCTGATACTCCTACAAAGGAAATTCACTGCATCAAGGATGTTCGTAAGGTTTCTGACCTTTTTGACAAGCATCTCAATATTGTTCGTGACAGATATGGTATCAGAGGCCGTGATATGATGGGATATGCACCACATGGCGATGGTATGCATGAAGATATGCACTGTGATTGTCACGATGACGGCATTAATGCCGATGTTTAATTAAAAATACTATCTACGGGGTGATATAATGCTCTCCTTTATTACTGAAAAGCAGTCCTGCTGGGAAAGATTAAAGGCTGAAGAAAGACCAATTTTTATATACGGAATGGGTGATGGTGCTCTGAAAATAATGAATGTTTTCAGAAGTAAGGGCATCGTTGTTTCAGGTATTTTTGCAAGTGATGATTTTGTAAGAGGTCATTCATTTGAGGGATTCCGTGTACACAAGCTCTCTGAAATTGAAGAGTCTGTTGATGATTTCGTTGTTGTGCTTGCTTTTGCGGCAGGTTATCAGGAAATAGTTGATAAAATACACGAAATTGCTCAAAAGCATACTCTTTATGTTCCGGATGTTCCGGTTGTAGGAAACGGCTTGTTCACTTATGAATACTGCGTTGAACACGCTGAACAGATTCAGAAGGTTTTTGACAGCCTTGCTGATGACTATTCAAGAAAGGTTTACGCTAATATCATTAATTTCAAGATAAGCGGTAAAATCGAATATCTCAGTGAAGTAACAACTACCAAGGCTGAAATCTACAAAAAAATCATTAAGCCGGGTCTTAATGAGGTTTATGTTGATTTAGGTGCTTACAATGGCGATACTATCAAGGAAATCCTTGAGTTTACACATGGTAAGTATGCCGCAATTTATGCACTTGAGCCGGATAAGAAGAATTACAAAAAGCTTACTAAGTTTATTGATGGTATGCCTAATGTATACGCTCACAATGCTGCTGCATGGTGTATTGATACTGAACTTCCGTTTGCTGCAAAGGCCGGAAGACAGTCTGCTATTTCTGCTGCATCTGACAACATGATTACTGCACGTTCAGTTGACAGCGTTCTTGGCGGCAAGAGATATGCAACAATTATCAAAATGGATGTAGAAGGCTTTGAACGTGAGGCTATTTGGGGTTCTGCAATAAATATTGCACATAACACTCCGAAGATGATGGTTTCTCTTTATCACAGAAATGAAGATATATTTGAGTTGCCGCTCCTTATCAAAAAACTCAATCCTGCGTACAAGCTTTATATAAGACATCAGCTTTATATTCCTGCATGGGAAACAAATCTTTACGCTACAGTATAAAAAAATTCAGCCACAGCATAAATCAGTGCTGTGGCTTTTCTTAATACAAAAAGGTTCCCGTACATCATATACGGGAACTATATTTTTTTACATATCCGCAATTTTTTCAGCAGCATCATTGAGCCAGTCACCTTCGAAAAGTTCGATTGTACCCTGGTCACAATGCTTTGTAAGTTCCGGGTCAATAGGTAACTTTGCAAGTACAGGAATGTTGTACTGTGATGCAATTTCGTCAATATGGCTTTCACCATATATGCTGTGACGTTTGCCGCAGTCAGGACATTCAAAATAGCTCATGTTTTCAACGATACCGATGATCGGAATATTCATAATCTGTGCCATCTTTACAGCCTTTTCAACAATCATTGAAACAAGTTCCTGTGGTGATGTTACAATTACAATACCATCAACAGGAAGTGACTGGAATACTGTAAGAGGAACATCTCCTGTTCCAGGCGGCATATCTACGAAAAGATAGTCAACATCCTTCCAGATAACATCTGTCCAGAACTGCTTTACAACCCCTGCAATAACAGGTCCTCTCCATACAACAGGATCAGACTCGTTTTCAAGGAGAAGATTGATTGACATAATGTCAAGTCCCATCTTTGACTTAGCAGGGATTATACCAAATTCACAGGCATCTGCCTTGCCGTGAATACCGAATGCCTTAGGAACAGACGGACCTGTAATATCAGCATCAAGAACACCGACATTCTTGCCCATTCTCTGCATTGATACAGCAAGAAGGGAAGATACCATTGTTTTTCCTACGCCGCCTTTACCGCTGACAATACCGATAACCTTACCTATTTTACTCATCTTGTTTGGTTCTTCAAGCATACTTGCAGGATTACTGCTGCAGTTTCCTGCACTTGCACAGCTTGAACAATCATGTGTACATGATTCGCTCATTTCTTCAAACTCCTTATTTCTT
Source organism: Ruminococcus sp. (assembly GCA_024403965.1). Lineage (GTDB taxonomy): Bacteria > Bacillota > Clostridia > Oscillospirales > Ruminococcaceae > Ruminococcus. The sequence continues at coordinate 18,783 of JAKSQU010000001.1, read as the reverse complement.
TTTTATATTATAACCGATTTTTCGGAAATAATCACTTTATTACCATTCGTAGTTGCCGTTGTCATATCCCCATGAATTATCATAGCCGTTGACATAGCCATAGTTGTTGTAATCATAACCATAATCATTATAATCATAGCTGTTATCATATCCCCATGAATTATCATAACCATTGTTATAATCATAGTCATATGTTTCAGTTGTTTCCTGCTGTGTAAGATTGCCGCCGCTGAATGCACCGTTTGCAATTGTTACATAAAGAGTTGTACCGCTGTCACATGGTGTTCCTTCTGTTACATCCTGACGTACAATCTGACCTGGTGCAAGGTCACTGTCTGTATATTCTTTAATCTGGAAATTAATCTTGTCACCATATTCCTCAACTGCCTCTGAGAGAAGTACACCTCTGAAATTAGGCATAACGAACATTCCAGGTTCAAGTACAGTTGTTGTAGGTACTTCTTCTGTTGATACAGCTGTTGTAGTAATAATTTCTGTAGTTAATTCAGTTGTAGGCGGAACAGTTTCACCTGTATCAACACCATCCTTGAATACTCTTGGAGTATCTTCACCTGAGCTGATTGTAAGAAGTACATTCTGTCCTTCTGTTATTTTAGCACCAGGTCTGATGCTCTGCTCCATAATTTTGCCCTTAAGAGTTGTACTGCTCTGTGCTTCTGCTGAAATTGTAAGCTCAAGAAAATCAAATTCTTCCTTTGCTTTTTCAAAATCAATACCTGAAAGGTCAGGCATATAAAGTCTGTCATCACCGCATGAAGTGAAAGCTGTCATGCATGTTGCTGCTGTAAGTAAAGATGCAAGAATTGCTACTGGTCTTTTCATTTTATTATCCTCCTGAATTATAATTTCATTATTGAACAGCTTCAAAAGCACTTGTTATATCAAATCCGCTGTATTCAGCAGATGAATGTGCAAAATCAAAATTTGCATTTCCTATCAGTGCACGAAGACTGTTTGTATTGTTAATCAGATAAATATCGGCTGAAACATCTTCGTCAGCCGTAAGGGAAGTAAGCTCCTGTTTTACAGAAGTATCTCCCGGCAGTTTTATGTCTGATATCGTTATTACTGTACCTTTGTAATTATAAATGATTTTTATTGTGTAATTACCGCTGTAATTCTGCGGCAGCTGTATTTCAAAAGGCACTGTATATTCTTTGATACCTGTAATTTTTTTCGTCGTCACTGCTGTCGTTTGTACTGACGATGCTGAAACTGATGATGTTGTTTCGTAAGATGTCGATGCTGATGTTTCAGTATCTGTGCTTGTTTCAGATACTGTTAATGCAGTTGTGGTGCTTGTATATCTGGCAGAAGTTGTAAGCGCATGAGTCTGTGTAGTTGATAAGGAGTCTACAGGATTTGTTGTTATCTTTGTATTCTTTTCTATCACTATCGCATAAATCAGAATTACTACAAGTAAAAGCAGCATAAAAGCACAAAAAGAAATAAGAATCTTTTGAGCTGCTGATGTCGGAGATTTTTTTCTTTCCGATTTTTTTATACTCTGATTCTGCTTATCATTACTGCTGCCCATAACTGATTACCTGTATTTATAGACAGCCGCTGACTCAAATCCGTCAAGGAGAGTAGTCATTCTGTCGAAGGCAAGTCCTGTGCCCTTTGCAACGCAGTTTATCGAATCCTTTGCAATCAGACAGTTTATTCCGATTGTACGTTTGATAAGCTGTGTAAGTCCTCCGAGCAATGCGCCGCCGCCTGTAAGGAGAAGTCCGTTATCATAGATATCTCCTACAAGTTCAGGTGGAGCATCCTCAAGCACTTTTTTTATAGCCTCCATAATAGTGAAGGTGTCATCCTCAATTGCCTCGAAAAGTTCTGTTTCACTAAGAAGTACCTGTGCAGGAAGTCCTTTTAAAAGGCTGCGTCCCTTAACCATATATGTGATTTCATCATTAGGGTCATAGAGATTGCAGAGTTCGATTTTTACCTTTTCTGCAGTTCTCTCACCGATAAGCAGCTTATATTTATTCTGCATATACTTGATAATTGAGCGGTCAATTGAATTTCCTGCAACCTTAACTGTATGTGATGTAACAACACCATTCATAGAAACAATTGCAACATCAGTAGTACCGCCGCCTATATCAACTATCATGTGTCCCTTAGCCTTTGTAATATTTACACCTGCACCTATCATAGCTGCAATAGGCTCCTGTATAAGATAAACCTGTCTTGAACCTGCACTTTTTGCCGCCTCAACTACAGCCCTGCTTTCAATATCAGTAATGAATGAAGGTACACATATAATTATTCTCGGTTTTATAAGCTGATGACCTGATACCTTGAGAATAAACTCACGAATCATACTGTGAGCAAGGTCATCATCGGAAATTACACCCTCGCTGATTGGTCTTTTAACTGCTATGTAATCCGGATTTCTGCCTATCATTTCATAGGCTTCCTTTCCGACAGCAAGAACACGTTCAGTACGGGTATTGTATGCAATAACAGATGGTTCGCTGAGAACTACTCCTTTATCGCCCATTGTCATTACTATATTGGAAGTACCTAAATCTATTCCGATATCAGTATTTGCCATTTTAGTTCTCCTTTATTTATTCATCCTGCATCTGCAGTATTTCTGAAAGCTGAGGGTCATTAAGCACCGCCTGCGGTACATTTTCAACAACTGCTCCGCCTGCAAGCATACTTCTCAGACAGGTGTAACGTCTTGTTCTTCTGTTGTTCTCAACCATTCTGGATACATCGTCTTCTGAACCTATGATTATCAGAAGACGCTTTGCTCTTGTAACCGCTGTATAAAGCAGATTTCTGTAACAAAGCTTTTCAAATGAATCGAGCAGGGGAATAATAACTGCTTCAAATTCACTGCCCTGACTTTTATGTACTGTAACAGCATAAGCAAGTTCTATCTGGTCAGCATTTTCAAACATAAATGAAACCACTCTGCCATCAAAATCGATTGTTACAGACTTTGTCAGCATATTTATATTTACTATTTTTCCTATGTCGCCGTTAAAAATACCCGTACCCTGTTTATCATCCTGATGCCATACAATATCGTAATTATTACGATTCTGCATAACCTTGTCACCGATACGGAATGTATATATTTTTCCCTTGAATTCGAGCTTTTTATCACTCGGTGGATTTATTTCATCCTGTAAACGCTTGTTCAGTTCAACTGTACCGAGAAGACCTTTTCTTGAAGGTGCAATTATCTGAATATCATCAACAGGACTATAGCCATAGGCATTAGGAAGTCTTGTTTTAATAAGGTCAACAAGAAGTTCGGATGCTTTATCAACATTTTTTCTCTGAAAGAAGAAAAAGTCGCTGTCCTTTCGTGAAAGGTCAGGAAGTTCACCTGAAACTATCTTATGAGCATTTGTGACAATACAGCTTTTTCTTGCCTGACGGAAAATTTCTTTAAGTTTAATAACAGTTACGCAGTTACTTGCTATAAGGTCACCAAGAAGATTTCCCGCACCAACTGACGGCAGCTGATCACAGTCACCAACCATAATTATTTTACAGCCAAGCCTTAATGCTCGTAAAAGCTTTTCAAAAAGTATTACATCAACCATTGACATCTCATCAATCACAATTACATCGCAGTCAAGCGGATGATTCTCATTGTGAACAAATGTAAGTCTGCCTGATTTGTCATACGCAACCTCAAGCAGACGATGAATTGTCTTTGATTCATAGCCTGTCAGATCAGACATTCTCTTTGCAGCACGTCCTGTCGGTGCTGTAAGGAGTACTCTTTTTCCACGTTTTTCAAATATTGAAATAATAGCATTAAGAGTAGTTGTCTTACCTGTACCCGGACCGCCTGTCAGTATCATAAGTCCTTTTGATACAGCAGAAGTTATAGCCATACGCTGTATTTCTTCGTACTGAATACCTTTTTCTTCTTCCTCAATATCTATGAGAGCGTCAAAATCAAAATCCTCAGGTGATGTGAAATCACTCAGTATCTGAATTCTGTCTGAAATAAAGCTTTCTGCATAATAATAATCAGGGAGATAAACATATTCTCTCTCATTTTTTATATATTCAAAAAGTTCATTATCATCAAGTGCGGCATTATATGAGCTGTAAAAATCCTTTTCACTTATGCTCAGCACTTTTTCAGCCTTAGGGAGCAAGGTATCAAGCGGAAGACAGGAATGTCCAAGTGCTGTGTTTGCTCTTAAAATATACTGTAGTCCCGCAATCACTCTTTTATCCGAATTTGCAGGAATATGCAGATCGTGTGCAATATTGTCAGCCTTGCTGAATTCAAGTTCAATACTGTCACTGCAAAGCAGATAAGGATTCAGCTTTATCAGTTCAAGTGCATCGGCACCATACTTTCTGTATGTCTTCATTGCAAATCCTGATTTTATGCTGTACTGAGAAAGATATGACATTATGCATCTGAGAGAAAACAGCTTTCGTGCCTCGGCGGCTATTTCATCACACTTGCCGGAAGAAATGCCTTTGACCTCCGAGAGTCTGTAAGGTTCCTTTTCCATTATATCAAGCGTTCTGTCGCCGAATACATTTACTATTTTTTTTGCAAGTCCGGGACCAATTCCTTTTATTGCACCTGACGAAAGATATTTTTCGATATTAATTACAGTGTCAGGGAGTTTTCTTTCGCAGTATTCTGCTTTAAACTGTGGTCCGAAACGATGGTGCTGTTCATAATTTCCTTCAACTATGAGACCTTCGCCCTCTTCAATATCACCAAGTTCTCCGACAACTGTAACAAGTTCACCGCCTGCATCGAGATCAAGAACAATATATCCGTTGTTTTCGTTCTTATAGTGAATCTCTTCAACAGTACCTTCAAGATGCAAAAGCTTTTGTTCCATTCTCTCCCTCCATGCATAAAAATTAAGACTACTTATATATTATACTATATTTTTTCATTAAAATCAATTATTTTCGGCAAGAAATTTTCAATATTTTCAGTTTTTACAAGATATACAGATGTATTTTCACTGCAAAACTTCTCACAAAGCATCTTCTGACTGTCTGTAAGTTCTTCATATAATAAAAAAACTCTTCTGAATCCGTCTGTATCATTGCTGAGAAGATAAATTGTATAGCTTAAAATCTGCTCTATATCTTCATCACTTCCATACAGACTTATCAAAAGATAAACAGGAAACTGTTTAATTTTAGGACATCTTAAAAGAAAAAACACTTCAAGAATACAGATAACAAAAAGAATTACTAAAGCAATAAACACGGGAATATCCATAACAGCACCTCCGTATTATTATATTCCCGATTTTCCGTATATGACAAAAAAGCCGAAGCAAAAAACTCCGGCTGATTTAAACACTCACCGCCTTGCCGTCTTATAGCGAATAAAACCCGCACGAAGCAGGTGGGTAAACGCCCGAATGATTCTCGCTCCCTTCTTCCGCAGGACGGGAGGTCTGCAGTCCACATACGGAGCTGAATTCCCTTGTAAAATGTGTTGGATTATAAAAACTATAAATACTCGAACAAGGCAGTATATTCAATTGACATATGTATTATAACATATACTTTCAAAAAAATCAAGACTTTTTTATAAAAAAAGATGACTTTTTCTTAAATCTTAGTGATTAATCTTCAACATCGTCATCAAAATCATCGTCTGCAAGCATATCTGCAATACGTTCAAGGAAGAATTTTGATACTCTTTCAAATTCATCGTCATCATCAATTGATGCAAGGATTTCTTCGCCGTCTTCTTCAATTGTTTTAAGGAAAACGATGTCATTGTCTTCGTCAAGGAAGTTTTCATCTTCTGCTGACGGAACAAGTGCAAAATATTCTTCTCCGTCTATTTCAGCCGCATCAATAAGTTCAAAATTTCTCTTGTTGCCTTCATCATCAACAAGTTCAAAAAGGTCAGGTGTGTATTCGTTCATTTCAGACATAATAGTCTCCGTTCCGGCATAAGCCATTGTTGATACATCGTTGCTCCGTTAATAAAAACTTTACGGAGTGATAACACGTTTTAATTAACGTGTCTAAATCATTATACAACAAATTTATGTAAAATGCAAGTGGTAATAAATACATTGGTTATTTTGCATATCAGAACAGCATTTGTATTGTATAATATAACAAAGTTTATTATTTGTTTCAAGAATCTTGAAAATTACTATTGACTTTTCACAAATATTGTGTTAATATATACTCAAGGAAAGGGAAACAGAAAAAAGTTCCCAAAGCTCAGTTTGCTTGGTTTTGAGAATAAACTCAAAGTAAATTTAATTTATGCGGAAAGGAAAGTGAGTCCGGTGGAAAGTTCTTTTAGTCATTCTTTAAAAGCCGGTGTCAATGGTTAATAATTGAATTTTCAAAGAGAGAATATAGGCTTTACGCTTGTTCTGAATAATACATAATAAATTGTGAGTAATTCGATTAATAATAACGGCATTCAGCTTTACATTGCAGTTAAAATTCAATATTGTTTTTTAGATACAGGATTATCTGAAATTTCTGACAATTTGTCTTTAAATACTGAAAAAATATAGAGTAAAGGTTGAGTCCAATGAGATAAAAATTTATGCTTGAAGTTTTTTAACTTAAGCTTATCCAGACCTAAATGAAGAAAAAGGTTGCTGATATCATGAAAAAATTAATGAATCTTATCGAACACTAATACCGAAAGGGTGAGTCCGAAGGTTAATTCAGCAAAACGATGAAAGTCGTTCAGACAGTTTATTCTGTCTTTCCTAACTAACAATTGAATAGTAAAAGCTCCTGTACTCTGATATCTCATACAGGAGCTTTTTTGTGTGGTATTGAGCTAAAATCAATGCTTAGCTGATGAATCAATATATTTTTTGCCCTGCCATGTATCAAGTTCTGCCATGCGCTTGTCAATTCCGCCGAGTACAGATATTTTATCAGTACTCCATTTAGGTGCAATGAGCTTGCTTTTATCTCCGTCACCGGTAATTCGTTCGATTACTGTTTCTTCTGGCAGTAATTCAAGCTGTTTTACGATAATGTCTATGTATTTTTCTTTCGAAAGCAGTTCCGACATGCCGTCTTCATACATTTCAGCAAGCTTTGTCCCTTTTATAACATGGAGCATCTGCAATTTTACTGCATCAGGTTTCAGCTGTGCGGTTTGACGAGCAGTTTCAAGCATCATTTCTTCAGTTTCAAAAGGAAGACCGTTTATTATATGCAGACAGGTTCTGATATTTCTCTTTTTCAGCCCGTTGTAACCATCAAGAAATTCTTCATGTGTACAGCATCTGTTTATCAGGTTTATGGTTATTTCATGCACTGTCTGCATTCCGAGTTCAACTGTAAGCTCTGTTTTATTATTAAGTCCACTTAACAGGTCAAGTATTTCTTCCGAAAGACAATCTCCGCGAGTCCCGATTGATACAGCTTTTACATAAGGAAATTCAAGTGCTGTATAATAAATCTCTCGCAGTTTTTCAACAGGTGCATATGTATTTGTATTCGCCTGAAAATATGCAGTAAGTGATACGTTTTCTCCGTATTTTGACGAAATTCTTCTGAATTCATTCTCAATCTGTTCTTTTATATTCAGTTCAGGTGCAGTAAAATAACCACTTCCGCCGTCACAGAATATGCATCCGCCGAAACCTTTTGAACCATCAATATTCGGACAGGTAAAACCGCATTCAATTACTGCTTTATACAGCTTATTGCCATATTTGGTTTTATTGTAATAATTCAGCGTGTGATAACGTTTGTTATCTAAAGAATACTTAAACGGATTTGCCGACATTTCTTCACCTTCTTCAAAAAGCATTATATCATATAATCTTTTTGGTTTCAACTGTTTTTCTGTAATGTTGACAAATCACAGCAAATAAGCTACAATATAACAAAATATAAAAAGGGGAGATATTATGAAAAATAACATTGTTCTTATCGGTATGCCGGGCGTAGGAAAAAGTACAGTCGGCGTAATTCTCGCAAAAATTCTCGGTTACCGCTTTGTTGATACAGATATTGTCATTCAGGAAAATGAAAATAAACTTCTTAAAGATATTATTTCAGAAAAAGGTATCGACGGATTTATCGGAACTGAAAACAAAGTTGTTAAAAAGCTGAAAGCAGACAAATCAGTTATTGCTACAGGCGGAAGTGTTGTTTACGGTGAAGAAGCAATGAAACATTTATGTGAAATCGGCACTGTTATTTACCTGAAACTCGACTATAACAAGCTGAAATACCGACTCGGAAACATAAAAAACAGGGGAGTAGTTATCAGAAAAGGTCAGAAATTATCTGATTTATACTCTGAAAGATGTCCGCTATACGAAAAATATGCCGATATCATCATTGATGAAAACGGAAAAAACATTGAAAAAACTGTTAATAATATCACTCAGGCTTTAAATTCAATTGAATAAACAGGTATTTTATTGTAGGAAATGTACAATAATAGCAAATGAAATACACCGAATTATACAATTTTTCATTTAATATTGAAAAGTGCTTTGACATTTAAAACTATATGTGATATAATACATTATAGATAATTTTATTAGTATGGAGATATGAATCCGCACGCAGATGGATTTTTTAACGTTTTCTGATTATTTTTTATATTCATCGCACATGATGATATTTGAATACTAAGAAAAATTCTTAATAATCTCTCTGTATTTCAGCGTTCAGATACTTTATCTGAAACACGGATTTTGGAAAGGGAAATTCAATGTCTAAGATGATTGCAATCACATCAGGCAAGGGTGGTACAGGTAAATCAAGTATCTGTGCCGGACTCGGATACACTCTTGCCAAACAGGGTCACAGAACTCTTCTTATTGAACTTGATTTCGGTCTGAGATGTCTTGATATCATGTTCGGTATAGAAAACGAAATCAAATTTGACCTTGGTGATGTTCTAAACGGAAAAAAATCAGCTCTTGAAGCTGTTGCTCAGGTACCAATGGCATCTAATCTCAATATTCTCTGCGCACCTAAAACTCTTACACCTGTTACTGCAGAGCAGATTGTTGATATTTGCCGTTCAGTAAAAAAATATTTTGAGTATATTATTATCGATACCGGTGCAGGTATCAACTCACACGTTTTTGATATTGTTGAGCAGGCAAATCTTATTCTTGTTATTTCAACTCCTGACCCTATCTGCATCAGAGATGCAGCACTTATGTCAGATGAATTCTATAACAGAGGCAATAAGAGTCAGCGTCTTATCATTAACAAGATAAGCAAAAAGGTTATCGGTGAGGCTCTTGTTTCAAATCTTGATGAAATCATTGATACTGTAGGTGTTCAGCTTATCGGTGTTATTCCTGATGATTTCAAGATGACTGTTGCTACAGGAAAGGGCAATCCGATTTCTCCTGATTCTGATGCGCTGAGGGCTTTTGATGCTATAGCTAAAAGACTCGGCGGTGAGTTCGTACCTCTTACAGTCAAGACATCATAAAATAAATCTCTCCGCAAAATCTGAGAGTGTTATATTTAAATTACAGTATCCGCAACAGCGGGGAAAGGACATATAAATGAAAATTGCTATCATTGCAAACGATGCAAAAAAAGAACTTATGGTTCAGTTTTGCAGTGCATACTGCGGAATTCTTTCAAAGCACTCCCTTATTGCAACAAATACTACCGGTAAACAGGTAAGTGAGGCAACCGGTCTTCCGATTGTCAAATATCTCAGTGGTCAGAGTGGTGCTGAACAGATACTTGCACTTCTTTCATGCAACGAGGTTGACGTTCTTCTTTTCTTCAGAGACCCGATAAATACTCATGCATCAGATACTCTTGGCATGAATCTTCTCAGACTCTGCGATGTTCACAATGTACCTGTTGCTACAAATATTGCTACTGCCGAGGCACTTATTCTCGCTCTTGAAAGAGGAGACCTCGACTGGCGTGAAGTCGGTAATCCGAGCATCTGATGTTCAATTGTCCCTTTCGTTAGGGACAATTTTCATGTGATAAGAAATATTTGCTAAAAGCATTAAAGAAAGGCTGAAAAATATGGCAATTAATATAAAAAGACCAAATGGTACCGAGGATGTTCTGCCTAAGGATATCCACAAATGGTATACCATTGAAAAAATTGCAAGAGAAACTGCCGAAAGCTATGGTTTCTCTGAAATACGTGTTCCTACTTTTGAGAATACTGACCTTTTCCTTCGTTCTGTAGGTGAAACTACTGACGTTGTTCAGAAAGAAATGTACACAGTAATGGCTAAGGAATCAAAGTTTACTCTTCGTCCTGAGGGTACAGCCGGAACTATCCGTTCAATGCTCCAGAACGGTCTTCTTAATGAAGCTCTTCCGCAGAGAGTATTCTACATTCTTTCATGTTTCCGTCATGAACGTCCGCAGGCGGGAAGACTTCGTGAATTTCACCAGTTTGGTCTTGAAATGGCAGGCAGTGCATCTCCTGCGGCTGATGCTGAAGTTATCAGTCTTGCAAAAAAAGTGCTTGACCGTCTTGGAATTAAGAAGATTCAGCTTTACATAAATTCAATCGGTTGTCCTGAGTGCCGTGCTAAGTATCACGAGGCTCTCAGAGCATATTTCTCTGCAAGAGAAGATGAACTTTGCGACACATGCAAGGAAAGACTCGTTAAGAATCCTATGCGTCTTCTTGATTGCAAGAGCGAAATCTGTCAGGAAATCGGAAAGGATGCTCCGATTATTCTTGATTACCTTTGCGAAGAATGCAGTGACCACTTTGAAAAACTTAAAAAGTATCTCACTTGCTTTGGTATTGAATACAATATAAATCCAAGAATCGTAAGAGGTCTTGACTACTATACAAAAACTGTTTTTGAATTCGTCACAACTGAAATCGGTGCACAGGGTACTGTATGCGGCGGCGGAAGATATGACGGACTTATCGAACAGCTTGGCGGTCAGAAGGTTCCTGCTCTTGGTTTCGGCATGGGTATTGAACGTCTTCTTCTCGTTATGGAAAAACAGGGCTGTGATTTCATTCAGCCTAAAAAATGTGATATTTATTTCGCAACTATGGGTGATGCCGCACTTGAAAAGGCTATGTCACTTTCTCAGCAGCTTCGTGAATTCGGCTACTGCGCTGAATATGACCTTATTGGTCGTGGCTTAAAGGCTCAGATGAAGTACGCAAATAAAAAGAATGCCGCATTTACAGTTGTTATCGGTGACAATGAACTTGAAAGCGGTGTTGTAAAGCTTAAGGAAATGACTAAGGGCGATGAAACTGAAATTGCTCTTAATGAAAAATTTGTTGATAATTTTGATGCTGTTTTCGTTGACAAAATGTTTGAACAGCTTGATGATGTATCTGCCGCAAAGCTTTTCGGTCAGATGCCGTCAGAAAAGTAATTATATCAAATTAGCATATCAGGAGGATAACAGCAATGGCTGATAGTATGAAAGGTTTAAAACGTACTCACTACTGCGGTGAGGTTACAGAAGCAGGTAAGGAAGTTGTTGTCGGCGGTTTCGTTGACAGAATCAGAGATAAGGGCGGCGTAATTTTCATCGTTCTCAGAGACAGAACAGGTGTTGTTCAGCTTCTTTTCAATGATGAAACAAATAAGGAAGTTTTTGAAAAGGCTGCATCATGCAGAAGTGAATATGTTCTTATGGCAAAGGGCGAAGTTCGTGAGCGTGAAAGCAAAAACGATAAGCTCAAAACAGGTAATGTTGAAATTTTCGTAAACGATCTCAGAATTCTTGCAAAGGCTCAGACCACACCTTTTGAAATTACAAATGAAACAAAGGTTAATGAGGAACTCCGTCTTAAATATCGTTATCTTGATTTAAGACGTGAACCACTTCAGAAGAATATCATCATGCGTCATGAGATTGCAAAGACTACAAGAGAATATTTCTACGAAAACGGATTCCTTGAAATCGAAACACCTATGATGATGAAGTCTACTCCTGAGGGCGCAAGAGACTATCTTATTCCTTCAAGAGTTCATCAGGGCAAGTTCTACGCATTACCACAGTCACCGCAGATTTACAAGCAGCTGCTTATGATTTCAGGCTATGACCGTTACATTCAGCTTGCAAGATGTTTCAGAGATGAAGATCTCCGTGCTGACCGTCAGCCTGAATTTACTCAGATTGACCTTGAAATGTCTTTCGTTGATGCAGAGGATATTCAGGAATGTGTTGAAGGATTTGTTCAGCGTGTATTCAAGAATGTAATTAACGTTGACATTCCTACTCCGCTCCCGAGACTTACTTTTGCAGATGCTATGAACCGTTACGGCTCAGACAAGCCTGATACACGTTTCGGATTTGAAATTCAGGATATTACAGATGCGGTTAAGGATATTGACTTTGTTGTATTTAAGTCTGCTATTGAAGAAGGCGGATCTGTAAGAGCTATTAATGTCAAGAATGGTGCTGCAACTTATACACGCAAGGAAATTGACAAGCTTGTTGATCATGCTAAGGGTATCGGTGCTAAGGGCCTTGCATATATCAGATGGGCAGATGAGCCTAACTGTTCATTCAAGAAATTCCTTGCTGAAGGTGATCTTGAAAAGATTTGCTCTGCTGTTGGTGCAGAAGAGGGAGACCTTGTTCTCATCTGTGCAGACAAAACAAAAACAGTTCTTTCTACTCTTGGTGCTATCCGTCTTATCTGCGGTAAGCGTCTTGACGTTATTCCTGAGGATCAGTACAATTTCCTTTGGATTACAGAAATGCCGTTCTTTGAGCATGATGATGAAAATGATACATGGGTTGCGGCTCATCATCCTTTCACAATGCCTATGGAAGAGTGTCTTGAATATCTTGATACTGACCCTGCAAATGTTCGTGCAAAGGCTTGGGATCTCGTTCTTAATGGTACTGAACTTTCAAGCGGTTCAATGCGTATTACTGACTTTGAACTTCAGCAGAAGATGTTTGAGGCTCTCGGCATGACAGATGAAGAAATTCAGGCTAAATTCGGTTTCCTTGTTGATGCATATCGTTATGCTGCACCACCACACGGCGGTATGGGTATCGGTCTTGACAGACTTGCTATGATTATGTGCAAGTGCGACAGTCTCCGTGATGTAACTGCATTCCCTAAGGTTCAGAATGCAAGTGAACTTATGTCTGAGTGTCCGTCTGTTGTTGACGATGAAAGCCTTGATGTTCTCGGTATCAGCGTTGTCAAAACTGCTGACGAAGAATAATTGATTAATAAAGCCACAGTAATTCTGAGATATAGTCAGAAATACTGTGGCTTTTAATTGCAGTTTATAAAAATGTCGAATTTATATCTGATTTTATTATGACAATACTGTGATAACTAAAAGAAACTATTTTGAACTTTGTTGACAAACTAAAATAAAAACGCTATAATTAAACCTGTGACATAATAACATTTCAGGAGGGATTTATTTGAAAAAAATCAGTTCAGCTATTCTTTCAGCTGCATTAGTTTTCGCTGTATCTACAGGTATAAATGCAAATGCCGCAACTGTTGATGATGTTGCCGCAGCTGCAAGAGCAATGGGCTATTCGGAAGATCTGATTCAGGAAGGATATAATATGTATTATTCCAACCCTTCAGCATACACATCTGAAGAGCTTGATGATATAGTCAGACAGATATATGACACAGGTTCTGCAATCGTAAGTACGGTACCTTATAATCCGAATTACACCGCTCCCACTACAACAACTGTAACAACAACTTCTGCAGCAGAAAATACACCCGTTACAGAAACTATACCGCCGCAGAATGACCTTATAACTCTTACAATGCCTGACGGCTCAGCATTTACAAGAATTTCAGAAGATGATTTCATTAATATGTCATATAATGATAAAATGGCATATCTTTCAAGCTTTACACCTGACAAACAACAGGTTATTATTAATAATCTGAGTCCGCTTGAATACAGAAGTCTTATGAAACAGTCTCCCGCTGATAAAAAGCTTGAAATCGTTGATTCTCTCTCTGCTGTAGCCGCAGAAATGGGAATTAATCTTACCGTAGAAGATATTTCGGACGATAATCTCACTCTTTCAGCAAGAAATGAAGAGGGTACACTTGTCGGCATTTCAGACGCTAAGGTTAAGGTTGAAAATACAGGCTATGACAGACGTGGTTTATTTGTCGGTATTTTGCTTTCAGTTTCAGCCGCTTTCGGCGCACTGATTTTTGTTTTGAACAAATGCTTTGGAAAGGACGATAATCTGTTAAATGGAAAATAAGAAAAAGAACAGGCTTTTATTTGCTGTTACACCATTTATCGTTCTTCTACTTAGTTCAGCTGTTATTACAGCCGCTTTGATTAAGCCCTATGACAAGATAAAGATGTATCTGAACCTTGCATTTATGGATGATATGAAATCTGCTCCGTCTGATAAGGAAGATGGTCTTGTAATAAAGGACAACGATATTTTAAATGATTTCAGCGGTAAAACTTATGAAGAAGGTGAATTTTTACATCCTGCATTCGGTGAAATGTATGCTGTATTAAGCTGTGATGCTCTTGAAACTGATGTTCCTGTTTACTGGGGCAGCAGTCCGCAGCTGCTTGAACGTGGTGCATGTCAGACATCCGGTTCTGTTATTATTGGTGATGAAGGAAACACTGTTATAAGTGCTCATGTAAATACATTCTTCGCTGACCTTAACAAGCTTGAAGTTGGTGACGAAATAACTTTAAAAACAAACTATGGTGAATTTGTTTATTCTGTCCGTGAACTTATAAAATTCAGTAAAAACGATAATAAATACGTTTCAACAACAAAGGACAACAGACTTACTGTTTATACCTGTAAAAACGATGTTTTCGGCAACATGAATGAACGTATAGGTGCTGTATGTGACATTAAAGAAAAGAAATTCTACAAAGCAAAGGAGGTAGGGGAGAATGATTAAAAAATCCGCTTATCTCTCATCACTTGTTTTTTCAGTGATTCTTGTTTTTTCAGTTGTGGCAAGCTGTTTTGCAGTAATGCTTTGTATAAATGTAAACAGCAAAAACGCTGTAAAGCTTTTTGATGATAATTCACTTGATAATGTAATTCTAAAGGAAATCAACGGTTACTATGATGAACAATATTATGCATCAGGTATTCCGTCAAGTGTGTATATGACAGCAATTGACAGCGAATATATAAAGGAAAGCGGTCATATCTGCATTGAAAAGGCATTTGAAACTCTCAAAACAGGTCATGAATATACTGTTAATCTGCCAGAAAACAGCAAGCTTGATACATCAATTGAAACATTTCTTTCTGATTATGCAGAACAGTCAGATGTAAAAAAAGACGAAAAATATGATAAAAAATTATCGTCTGTAAAAAGCAGTGCTTATGAAACTATGGTTTCAAAAAGCGATATTTTCAAATTCAGAACAATAAACAACAAGGGCATTCTTTCAAAGTTATCTGTATTTTACAGAAACCGATATTTACTCACAGGTGCCGTTTGTGGTCTCACATTTCTTATTGCGGTTATTTTGTTTGTAATTAACAGAAAGAATAAATCATTGTTCCTTTACTGGACAGGTATTTCTTCTTTAATTGCAGGAGTATCGGGAATTGCAGTCAGCGCTTATCTGCTTGCAAGCAAGTATTTCGATGCATTTTCAATTAAACAGCATTCTGTATTTACAGCATATACTGAAACAATGTATAAGCTGGCACAGGCTTTCTTAACTATTGAAATTGCTGTAGCTGTCATAGGTATTATTTTCATTGTCATTTTCTCAATTATCAATGAAAAGAAAAATACTGATGATAAAAAAAGCAAATAAAAACAAAAAGGCATCTCGTAATGAGATGCATTTTTTAGTCGATATTGGTCTGAGTGACGGGACTTGAACCCACGGCCTCTACCACCCCAAGGTAGCGCGCTACCATCTGCGCCACACCCAGATTTTTACTCCAAATCAACAATTATTATTATACATCTTTATTAAATAAATGTCAACCATTTATAATTCATTAAGTAATTTTTGTTATTTTGCACAGGCGTTAATTCTCTATTTTATTGCTTAATAGTTATTTTTGATACAAGTAAACTGACAGTATGGACAAATGTACTTTTTTATGATACAATAATAACATATTATCGGTCACAGGAGGATTTAATATGTTTTTATTATCAGAAATGCTTTTATCTTCTTTATTACTTGCAGAATCAAATACAGTAAAAATAATCCTTGTAATTGCATTTATCCTTGTATTTATCGTAACATCTGTTGTCAGCGGTATTATGACCTTTAAGGCAAGAATAAAAAAATTTGAAAACAAAAGAAATACCGCCGAAAATAAAGATAACAGTTCAGATTCAGCAGGTGAATAGATATGGATATAGATTTATACATCAATTCGGTTTATCATGGCTTTCATCCGATTGAGGTTATTGAAAATTATCGTTTTGAATATTTTCTTAAAGCTGTAAAAAAGGCTTATACTATTGACTGGGATGAAGTTGTACTTTATGCCATTTATTCATATGATGCTGAAACTCAGGGATTTATTTCCGCTGATTTCATGTGTCTGAGAATGACGTATGAACGTTATGTTCAGCTTTGTTCAGGTATTTCTAAAAATTGCAGACTATTCTGTCTGAAAAACAGATAATCATTTGGAGGTAATCAGAAATGACAAAATACACAGCCTTTCTGACAGCTGTTTTAATGCTCGGTGCATTTATTCCGTCAGATACATTTGTTTATGCAGAGGAAAGCTCTCTGACAGAGGAGATTTCTGATAATAAGGAAGATAAATCCGACAAAGAAGATACAGCATCTTCCGAAGACAAAGATAATTCTGATAAAGAACAGGTTATTCCTGACGAAGAAGAAAAAGAAGAGATAATCGAAGAAGAACCGCCAAAAATCACTCATACAATTACATTTCTTGATTTTGAAGGAAAGGTTATGGACAAAATTGTTGTCAATGAAAATGAACCTATTGATTACTCCGTAGTCGATACAACAGTTCTGCAGAATCACATTGATACATACACAGAAATGGCATTTTCTTCATGGGACAATGCCCCCGAAACTACAGACCATGACATTACATTAAAGGCACTTTATAAAATTGCAAAAATCTCTCTTGAAAGTGTGCCAGATAAAAAAATCTATTTCTCAAGAAATGGTAAAATTGATAAAACAGGTCTTAAAGTTCTTATCTCTGTTACTACACAGACTAATGAAAAAGACAGCAAAGGAAACTATATTTTAGTATCAGATGAGGCTGATGTTTCAGCAAGCTGTAAAACTGTTCCTTCAAATCTGAGTGATGCATTTATGGGAACAAACAAGGCTGAAATAAACATCGTTCCTATCGGTCAGAATCAGTCTATTTACAGCTATCAGATTGAGTGCTATGACTTTATTGGCGATATTGACAGAAGCAGGGGAGTTGATGCAGCAGATGCATCATCAGTTCTTACTACATATGCTGTTATGTCAACTCAGGATGACTATACAGTTTCAGCTGATTATTTAAAGCGTGCTGATTTCAATATGGATGGTGCAATTGATGCAACTGATGCGTCTGCTATTCTTTCGTATTATGCTTTGACTTCTGTTGATAATACATTAACTCTTGAAGATTATATTCAGACCATAATTACGCCAAATAACTAAGAAGACAGAATTATTCTTTTTATATATCTTTTTCTGTTTTTTTGCTGATTTATACTTGAAATTTTATCTGAATTAATGTATAATATAATTGGTCAATTTTGCAAATATTATTTTTATCCATAAGGAGTGTTTACAATGTATAATGATCTTTTAGATTCAATCGGTTTCGTAAGCGGTTACGATCCTGCTGTCGGCGAGGCTATGAACAAGGAACTCGCTCGTCAGCAGAGAAACCTTGAACTTATCGCAAGTGAGAATATCGTTTCTCCTGCTGTTATGGCTGCAATGGGTTCTGTTCTTACAAACAAGTATGCTGAAGGTTATCCTGGAAAGCGTTACTACGGCGGTTGTCAGTGTGTAGACGAGGTTGAGGAAATTGCTATCAAGAGAGCTTGCGAGCTTTTCGGTGCTAAGTATGCAAAC
The DNA here is from genome assembly GCA_024403965.1 of Ruminococcus sp. Classification (GTDB taxonomy): domain Bacteria; phylum Bacillota; class Clostridia; order Oscillospirales; family Ruminococcaceae; genus Ruminococcus. The sequence continues at coordinate 766 of JAKSQU010000001.1, read as the reverse complement.
GTTCAGCCGCACTCAGGTGCACAGGCTAATACTGCTGTTTACTTTGCTGTTCTTCAGCCAGGTGATACAGTTCTCGGTATGAGCCTTGCAGACGGCGGTCACCTTACACACGGTTCACCTGTAAACCTTTCAGGCAAGTACTTCAACTTTGTTTCATATGGTCTTGATGATGAAACAGAATGCATCAACTATGAAACAGTATACAAACTCGCTGCAAAGCACAAGCCACGTCTCATTGTTGCCGGTGCATCAGCATACCCAAGAGCAATTGATTTCAAAAAGCTTTCAGAAATCGCAAGATCAGTAGGCGCACTTTTAATGGTTGATATGGCTCACATTGCAGGTCTTGTAGCTGCAGGCTGTCACGAATCACCTGTTCCATATGCTGATATTGTTACAACAACAACTCATAAGACTCTCAGACGTCCAAGAGGCGGTCTTATTCTTACAAATAACGAATACCTTGCTAAGAAGATTAATTCTGCTATCTTCCCGGGCACACAGGGCGGTCCTCTTCTGCACACTATTGCTGCTAAGGCTGTTTGCTTTGGTGAGGCTCTCAAGCCTGAATTCAAGGATTATCAGCAGCGCATTGTTGCAAATGCAAAGGCTCTCGCTGACGGACTTCTCAAGAGAGGTTTCAATCTCGTTTCAGGTGGTACAGATAATCACCTTATGCTCGTTGACCTTCGTCCATTCAATATTACAGGTAAGGAATTAGAGCACAGACTTGATGAAGTTTATATCACAGTAAACAAAAATGCAA